>JANLHC010000061.1 GCA_024654465.1 Candidatus Scalindua sp. | reverse complement strand
TATTGTGTGATAAGCACCATTTTTTTATTTTATGGGAATATGCGTCTTATATACTTTGTCTTTATAAGCAGAACAGGAGTAAAATTATTAATAAATTGTATAAAAAAAAGAGTGTATTATGTTCAAGGCCAATGAAGCTGACAGCTTAGTGGTTGGAGAAAAGATCTGTTTATTCAAAAAAGGTGGAGTGTTGCCAATTGCGTGCGGTTTATTGGAGTATTTTGATGATAAACTTGATAAGATCGCCATAAACATCGACAAGCGCTCCGTTAAACTAACGAAACATCTCTATGACTTCGTAAGCGCTTCTGCCTTGAACAGGTTAGGGCAGGAAGGCCCATTCGGGCGGGTACGTCAGCAATATCTGCAATTTTCCGGGATAATGAAACATGAGCCAAAAACGTAAACTCCTTGTTCACATAGACGCCTTATACAGGTCTGCATTGTATCTTACTAAAAATGAAAACAGTGCGGATGATCTGGTCCAGGAAACATACTTGAAGGCATTTAAGTCCTTGCAGGATGATAAAGAGATCAGGAATGTAAAGGCGTGGTTGTTCAGGATATTAATGAATACCTTTATCAATAAATACCGGAAAGACAAACGGGAGCCATCTCTGGTTGATTTCGATAGTGTCGAAGCATTTCATGAATCGATACAGGAAGAGGTTGTGGCACCGTCGATTCTGGATGGCGAGTCGGTACTTGAAACGTTGGTGGATGATGATATCAAAATGGCACTGAAAGCGCTACCGGATGACTTCCGTATGGTAATATTGCTCTCAACTGTTGAGGGTTTTTCTTACAAGGAGATTTCAAAAATAGTCAATTGCCCGGTCGGCACGGTAATGTCCAGGATATACAGGGGACGAAAGATGTTAAAGGAAAAACTGGCCGGTTACGCGCAAAAATATGGATTTAAATAACCTTTTTTTTCACCGCAAAGCCGCAGAGAATGCAAAGAAAAAACTATTAATAATAAAAAAGGATTAAATGTGAGATTATCTTCTAACACAAAACTCTTAAATTTTTAGAAACATTAATATTACATGCTGGTTCAATCATGCTGATTGAATCTAAACGTTTCGGTTCAGGCTACAAGACTGAACCGGCCAGATAACGACAATAAAGTCTATTTTGCACTCTTAGCGACTTTGCGGTGAAATAATTTATGTTTATCCTGACAAAAAATGAGAGAAAAAAATGAATTGTAACGATGTAAGAAAATATTTATACGCCTTTCTTGATGATGAACTCGACGTTGAGAAGAACATTGAGGTATTGGGGCATTCAAATATATGCTGTGGATGTGGTCGGAGAATGGAGAAAGAAAGGCTGCTTCAAAAAAGAGTAAGAGAAACTGTTTGTGAAGTGAAGGCGCCTGCTTACCTTGAACAGATGATTTTGAAAAGGACGGAAGAAAAGCCAAATTTCTTTATATCAGTTGTAAAGAAATTAATGTCAGAAAGACGTCTGGTTTCTCTTGCCGGTATTGCGGCTGCGATAATTATGACAGTTTATTTTTTCGCAATACCTGGTAATTTAAAGAAAGACGACTTTCTTTACCTGGCAGAATCAAAATATCATGACTATATGATGATGCCGCAACTCGATCTGGACATACGTTCACAGGACCAGGAAGTAATTGTGGAATACCTCCGAAAACAGACCAATTCAAGCATAGTCCTGCCTGAGATCAGAGATAATGCAAAATTAATTGGTGCGGCAATGTCTGAGATTAACGGTGTGAAGGTATCACAGGTTTTTTATATGCATGATGGAACTCCTGTTTCGTTGATGATAATTTGTAAGCCTGATTCCGGATCGGAAGATAGTAAAAACGTTGATTTTTCCGGGATGAAGGAAATACTCGTAGATGAAAAGGTCGTTTATTATGACGATAAAGGGTTTTGCGGCCATTGTAAAATTATGGGATGGAAAGAGTTCGGGAATGAGTATGTTGTTGTTTCAAAGTTGAATAGTGATGAGATGATAAAAATATTAAAGAAAGCTTGAGGGATAAATCATGACGAACAGGAAATCAATAATAAAGTTTACCATTCTGATAATGATTATTGCGGGTGCATTTTTCGCGTTCAGGTATACACCTCTGTCACAATATACTCAGAAAGAAACGCTCCTGGATCTTCTTTCAAGGTTCAGGGAGCATTGGTGGGGGCCTGTCGGTTTCATTATTATTTATGGTATCGGATGTGCTTTCGCATTGCCCGGTTCGCTCTTAACCTTGTGCGGAGGGGCAATATTTGGAGTGGCATGGGGTAGCTTTTATAACATATTGGCTTCTAATCTGGGCGCTACTCTTGCATTCTTGATGGCAAGATACTTTGGGCGTGACTTTGTAGCAAGGCTTATGAAGGGGAGGATAGAGTCCTTCGATGAAAAAATTGCCGGCAATGGTTTCCGGTTTATATTCACACTCAGGTTAATCCCTCTTGTCCCTTTTAATGGGCTTAACTTTGGCTCCGGTCTTTCCAGGATTAAGTACCGTGATTATTTGCTGGGTTCAGTCCTTGGCATGCTGCCCGGCACATTTATTTATACCTATTTTGCAGATGCGCTTCTCAGTGGTGTAACGGGGAGCGGAAAAAAGGCAATGACCAATTTAATTATTGCCAGTGTATTATTGATATTAATTTCATTTACACCAACTATTTATAAAAAGCTGAAAAAGTAGTCGCAGGCCATGCCAGAGGCAGGTCTGTCCTTCGGTACGACTTCAGCCTGCGATATATACGCAACTTGAAGGTTGCGGCTACCAGATGTAAATAAATTGAGGCAACACAACAGGAGGAGATAGAAATATTATGAAAGATTTTGATCTTACGGTAATTGGCGGTGGGGCAGGAGGTTTAAACGTTGCGAGTGGAGCGGTTCAGCTTGGCGCCAGAGTGGCCCTGGTTGAGAAAAACAAGCTGGGAGGGGATTGTCTCTACTATGGATGTGTTCCCACAAAGGCATTGGTGCGGTCCGCTAAAGTCGCTTCACTCATTAAAAGGTCTAAGGAATACGGCTTGAATGATACAGATATCTCCTTCGATTTTAAGAATATTATGACCCACATGAGAGAGGTGATATCAAAGATTGGTGTGCATGATGATCCGAAGAGATTTGAAGATATGGGGATAAAGGTTTTTTTCGGTGACGGAAGATTTATTAACCGGCACACTTTTAAAATTGGCGATTACACGATTACAAGCAAGAAGTTTGTCATTGCAACGGGCTCAAGGGCAGTTGTCCTTCCCATTAAGGGCCTTGAAAATATTAAATATCTGACCAGTGAGAGTGCCTTGGAATTGGATTATTTACCGAAATCGATAATTATCCTGGGCGCCGGCCCGGTAGGGATGGAGTTTGCACAGGTGTTTGCAAGATTCGGGACTAAGGTTACGATCATAGAAAAGGTGGGGCAGATTTTGCCAAGTGAGGATAAGGAGGTATCAGACATTCTCGAATCTATACTAAAGGAGGAAGGAATAAAGATTCATACATGTCTTAGCGTTGACCATGTCAGGCAGGAAGGCGATCTGAAAGTAATGGTAGCCGAATGTCATGGGCAGAAAGAGACATTTCAGGCGGATGAGTTAATGCTGGCTATCGGGCGTGCGCCTAATCTGGAAGGTCTGGGCCTTGATACTGTCGGGGTCAAGGTAGAGCACAGGGCTATCGTTGTAAATAATGCTATGCGGACTACCGCCAGGAATATATGGGCATGTGGAGACGTGACCGGTAAATATCTGTTTACGCACATTGCTGAATATCAGGCAGGTCTTGTGGTTGCCAATGCATTAATACCTTTCATGAAAAGAAAGGTTGATTACCATGCTGTTCCGTGGGTTACCTATACAGACCCTGAATTGGGGCGTGTGGGATTAACAGAAGAAGAAGCAAGGCAGAAATATAAAAATATAAAGGTATATAGGTTTGATATGAAGGATTTGGACAGAGCGGTTATAGAAGGTGAGGATAAGGGGATTATTAAAATCGTCTGCACGAAGAAGGGTAAAATATTGGGCGCTCATGTTCTTGCTCCGCAGGGTGGAGAGCTATTGCACGAATTTGCAATGGCAATGCAGAATAATCTCGGGGTGGGAAGTATTACAAAGACCATACATGTCTATCCCACATTGTCTCAAGCGGTAAGAAGGACAACGAACATGTACTATGCGGAAAAGATATTTTCCGGATGGATTCCCAAGGTCACCAAGAAGTTGATAAGATGGTTTGGTTAGATAAGTCAGGTCGCTATAGCGACCTGACTTATCAACTTAACATTTCTCTGTCATTCCCGCAATCTGTTAAGCGGGAATCTATTTTCTAATCAAAATGAGGAAAAGATAAAAATGAAGACTATTATACTAATGCTGGTTTTGACAATAGTTCATGGCCTGGCGATTAAGGTTTCTGCATCTGAACGGGATAATCCGGGTTCAATCTTCGATGGGCTCCTGGGCCGTTATGTTTCAGAGGAGGGGTTAGTGGATTATAAGGGGCTGAAGAACGATAATGGGATTAAGAAATATATTGAGTATCTTTCCAATACAGATCCTCGTAGCCTGCCGTCGGACAAGCATCGAATGGCTTTCTGGATAAATGCGTATAACGCATTTGTTATAAAGGGCGTCCTGGATGAGTATCCGATAAAGAGTGTTCGTGATGTGGGCTGGCTTCCTGACAGTTTTTTCAAGAGAAAAAAATTTGAGACAAAGCTCGGCGAGATTACATTACAAGTACTGGAAAACGAAAAGCTGAGAGAGGCGTTTCGAGAACCAAGGATACATTTTGCTATTAATTGCGCTTCTATGAGTTGTCCGAAATTATTACCAGAAACATACAAGGCTGAAAAACTGGAAGAGCAGCTTGAAGCACAAGCGGTGTCATTTATTAATGA
>JANLHC010000060.1 GCA_024654465.1 Candidatus Scalindua sp. | reverse complement strand
CCTTTGGAATACTGGTGCTTAATTTCCACCATTTCAGTAACTAAATCAGCTCTTTCAATTATTTTTTCGTGTGCATTTCTTCCGGTTAAAATCATGTGTAGTCGATTCGGTTTCTTATCGAGCAATGTTAACATTGTGTCAACGGGCAACAGGCCAAAATCTATAACATAATTGATCTCATCCAGTATGACCATATCGTATTTATCTGAAAAAATCTCGTCTTCCGCTTGTGCCCATGATTGTTTAACATTTTCTAAAGCTTCATTATCATTTAATTTTGATTTTGATCGAATAAACCCTTTTCCCAGAGGCTTTATTTTAAAATCGGGATCAAGCCTTTTTATTGATTTCAGTTCACCATAATCCCATGTTCCCTTAATAAACTGAAGCATCAATACTTTAAGTCCCTGCCCAACAGCTCTCAATGCCTGACCCATCGCAGCAGTTGTTTTTCCCTTTCCATTGCCGGTAAATATGATTATAAGTCCATTCTTCAAAACATTGACAATAAATCACATGACAATTAATATTGCAAGTTCTTTTTGTTTATGACGTATTTTAGAATGGATTTCAAAATTTCTTTTCTGTATAATTGGCCTACTTATAAATAGATGTAACTAAATATACATATTCTCGTATCTATAGTTTTTTTAAAAGTTCTGCGATCAAATTCGGGAATATAGTCCATATAGCAGAAAGGTGTTAATTTTCTTATGAATCAGAAGAATTATACAATTACAAAGGATATGATTGTCAATGACGTCGTAAACAATTATCCTCAAACTAATGAAATATTCACCAAATATGGAGTAGATACTTGCTGCGGGGGGATACAAAGTATAGAAAAAACTGCAGCTGCTTGTAACGTTAACCTGGATGAGGTCTTAAAAACTCTGAATGAGGCTGTACCGGCCCCGGAAAAGGATAAAGCAGAAGACAAACCGGTTAAGGATGATACTGAGCTCGTTGATGCTCCACCTGTTGATGACACGGCAGATTCTGAAAATGGATGGATGATAACTGGAAATACAACGGTAAAAGACATTATAAAGCACAATCCTGAAACTAAAGGTGTCTTTTCAAAATATGGATTGCTTGAGTGTGGCGGCGAATATGGCCCGGAAGAGGCAATTTACTTTTTTGCAAGGGTACATAATGTCGATCCTGACAGTCTGATAAATGAGCTAAATGATGTTATCCGTGGAAAGGTGGCAGCACCGGAAGTTTCTGCAGATGATGTGGAATCAGCATATGAGAATATTTACGAGAAATTTATAAAGACTGCAATTGTTATTGCATTATCAACCGGATGCGTTTACGGGGCTTTTATGCTTTTCTATATGGGAATCCAGCATTCTCTTTACTCCGTTCCTAAGGTTTTGATAGAGACTCATGGTCACACACAAATCTTTGGCTGGTGCGGACTATTCATAATGGGTGTATCGTACTTCGTACTCCCAAGATTTTATGCAGTCCGTATTTATAGCGGCAAACTTGCCAATTTGTCTTTCTATTTCATGGTTGCTGGTATATCCCTGGTATTTACTTACAGAACTCTCCTGCCACTTAATAGTCATTACTTCTTTAAGATACTGATCTTATCAGGATGTTTACTGGAAGTTTTAGCTGTATTAATGTTCCTTATAGTTGCTGTTAAGACAGTTCTTTCCGCGGAAAAGCAGGAACTGGAAACATATGAAACCTTTTTGTTTTCCGGTTATCTGTGGTTCCTTATCGCTACAGTAGCTCATGCAGGAATTATCTACTATATGCTGAATGCCGGAGAAACGTTGATACCTCACGCAACGATTTATCCTCTTCGCCATATACAAGTAATGGGTTTTATCACCTTAGTGATTTTTGGTGTCGTTAGCAGAACACTGCCTGCTTTTTTAGGGCTGAAAACACCAAATGCTAAGGTCAACCTGCTTATTATGTTTATGTTGAACGCATCCGTACTTGTTAGAGCGGTATCCCAGCCTCTAATGGTTTACTATGCGGATTTTAATCTGCCATATTATTATGTTTTCAATACGTTATACTTCACTTCAGGTTGTGTCGAATTTTTGTCCATCCTTTTATTCCTTTATAACTTGAACATCCTTTCTAAACCGGAAGTTGATTTCTCCGGAATGGAGATTGAGAAGAGTTATGAGAAGTTTGTATGGGCAGGTATTTTGTGGTTGATTGTTGCTGAGATTGCGATGATGGTATTTACCGTTCAGGAGTCATTTATCGGTGTACCTGTTTCACATGCCTTAATTGGTGCATATAGACATGCGGTCACAGTCGGATTTATTACAATGATGATCTTCGGTTTTGCATCGAGGATAATACCTATAAGCCAGGGTATTAAGCTCCACAGTTATTCATCATTAACAATAACATTTATTCTTATTAATGTAGGCAGTACTTTGAGGGTTGTTTTTCAACCACTTGCCGTGCATACCGGATCAGTACCTTATTATTTGATAATGGGAATAAGTGGCTTAATAGAGAGCGTAGCAATACTTTTGTTTGGAATTAATATCTGGAAGACTATGAGTGATGGAAAACGACAAGGTACTGAAGATGGAGAGGTTCATGACGAAATAACCAGTGTTTCCGCGTCAACTAACGTGCATCAGCTCATGAAACAGCATCCACAGACAGTAGACATTCTGGTAAGTAAGGGTTTTACACAACTAAAGAATCCGGTTCTGAGGAATACTTTAGCAAGGGCCGTTAATATAGGTCAGGCTATAAAAATACACCATACTGATTTAGATCAATTATTAAAAGAATTGAATGAATCTCTCAAATCCTGATAACTGTTCAGGCAGTTACACTCATTAAATAATACTGTCAATTTCGGAATGGCTTATAGGATTTAAAATGGAAATCCTACCTTCTGTAACGTCCCATTAGTTTCCCTTCTGCCAGGATATGCCCTTCGATCGCATTAAGAACTTCATTCTTTGTGGCGCCTGCATTCAAGTCAATATGTATGTTCACTGCGTAGAGCTTAAAAAAATAACGATGAGTGCCTTCGGGAGGACAAGGCCCGCCATAGCCATACTTTCGGAAATCGTTTAAACCATGTTTCGCCCCACATAGTATTTCTTTATCATGAGGAATACCTTCTGGTAATCCCAATGTGTCAGGCGATAATCCGAAGAGGACCCAATGAACCCATGTTCCCATTGGAGCATCAGGATCATCACAAATCAATACTGCGCTCTTTGTTTCTTTTGGGAGTTGTGTCCAGGATAAAGGAGGAGAAACATCTTCTCCATCACAAGTATATTTTTTTGGTATGAGCTCGCCTTCTTCAAAAGCACTGCTCCTGATAGATAATTCCATTGCATAACGCTCCCCTTCAGAAAAACTTGTCTGCATTCCCATATCACAATAAATTACAAATAACGCAATAGAAATCAAATTCCAGATGATTTTCATAAAAATCCAAAATAAGAGAAACCAGGTTTTACCAATCAAGCGGCTGAAGTGATTTATCCGTAACAAATCTCGTAACAAGACCAAGAAGCCACGTATGCTTATTTATTTCAAACTCTTTCCTGGATACCTTTGCCTTAACAAGAGCCATTTCGGATGCTCTGTGGAATTCGACAGACTTAACAGCCACATAATTTATATCAACATTTACAACACCCCGTGAACCAAAATTACCATAAAGATCTACACCATCAAAATCATACGCCTCGACATTTTCCCCCTTCTTTCTCAGTTTGAAAGAAAATGACCCGTAAAAAACCAGCGCTTGTGCCTCCTGCTCCATTCCTACTCTGGATATTCCGAATCCGTCACCATAATTCAGCCCCAGCTCTACTCTATCGCTGCTAAATGAAACCTTATAGAATGGCTTTTCTATATTATTTCTGGATAAGAAAACATTAGAAATATTTTTTGGGAATTCTCTATCAGTAAAAACTCTACTTGAGATCAAAAGTTTAATTGTCAAATCACGATCAATATGAAACTCATCTTTCTCAATTGTTGTATATCTGGATATGTGATAAAGCATGGTATAAAACTGCTCAAGCTTAGACCTGAGAATGGATGTATCAAAAAGCGCAATAAGCTTCTTATCCATCTCATCATTTTTTTGATCGAATAGTTTTACATTCTCAGAATCGACAAGTGCATACACATCTTCTATCACTTGATTTATATCAAACTCTACCGGTTTAAGAGAAACCGGCTCCGATTTACCGCCTAATGCATAAGATGGAACGGCAAATGACAAAAAAACTAAAACTACAAAAAGAAAATTATTAAACATTTTTATCTACCTATCATAAAGAAAGCCGCCTTGACTGTAAAATTATCTAACATAAACATCTAAAAAGAGACAAAATATGGTAAGTACTAATTATATACCGGAATTGCAACAAACACAATAATTTATTTATCGGTAATTATCTTAATAATCTTAATTTTTTTAATTTAGTCTCTTATTTTGTCACCACTGATCCCACGATTTATAAATTTTAAATTTGATTGAGAATACATATACTAATCTCTTTACTTATTTCTCACACGCGTTTTGCCAGCGCTTTTGTCATACGCTGAAGGGCCAGTGACTTGTCGTCAGAATCAATTTGCACATCAAGTATACAGATGTCTTTAGTATATTGACGGGAAAGCTGCAATGCTTCTTCAAGTTGATCTTCCGTCTTAATGTTAAACCCCCTACCGGCCTTGAGAATATCAGGAATACAACTGTATTCCCAGGATCTCACATCATTGAAACGGCCATCCAGCATTGGACGTTCAGTCCCATAGCCACTATTATTCAAAATAATAATAATGGGGCTAAGCTGATACCGTGCCGCTGTTGACAGTTCCATTCCTGTCATTTGAAAAGCCCCATCTCCGACTAATACAAGAGGACGCAGATTGGGATTAGCCAATTGCACTCCAAGGCTTCCCGGCACGGCAAACCCCATTGACGCATAATACGCAGGTGAAAGAAATTCCGTTTCATTGTGTATTGTCATATCCATGGCACCGAACATTGCATCTCCTGTATCTGCGATGACTACGGTATTTTTGTCTAGAAAAGTGTTAAGACGCTGGTACAAATATTTAATTGTGATTTTCTTCCCAGTAACCGGTTGGAGTAGTTGAATGGATTCCGGGCGAGGAATATCTACATCCTCTCGTTTATTGATTTTAATCTGCAAAAGCCCTTTAAGGAAATCACCTAAGCTCACATTTTCATACACGTGATAATGTATATATACTTTTTCACTGGTCGCATATATTGATTTACCCTGATCAATATGCGCTGTAAACATGCCAAGATTAATATCTGTCATAAATGTACCCAGAAGGATCAGGCAATCACTTGATTCTACATATTCTCTTACCTCATCACGGCCAATAGCGCCCTCATAAACACCCATATATCGAGAATGGTGTTCACTGATAACTGATTTACTTAGAGGTGTAGCTGCAACAGGAATATGAGTATTCTCAATAAATTGAAGTAAATCATCCTGAATTCCGAATCTATGCAACTCTATACCGGCAATTATTACGGGTTTTTTAGATGTGTTGATGATATTTTTGGCCTCAAATAATACTTCGTTAAGGGTATTATCATCACGAGGTAAAGGAATTTCTTGAGGTAAATAATACGGTAGTGCCGTAACGGAAACCATATTACGTGGTAGTTCAATATAAACAGGCCTCTTGTGACATAAGGCAGCATCTATTACACGATCAATTTCACGACATGCTGTTTGGGGATTGTCGAGTACGGTTGAGGCAACAGTTATCTGTTCAAAGACCTTCAATTGCGTATCAAAATCTCGAACCTTGTGATGTAAAAGTGGTGACTTTATTCTTTCGTTTGTACCCGGCGCTCCACTAATAACAACAACCGCAGACTTTTCTGCAAAAGCTTGTGCGGTTGTATTTGTTATCTTCAACCCACCAACGCAATAAGTAACACATACTGCACCCAGCCCTTTTATCCTTGCATAAGCATCTGCTGCAAAACCGGCTCCCTGTTCATCACATGTGTTTATTACCTGTATAGCACTGATTTCCAGTTCATGGAAAAAACTCAGAGCATAATCACCCGGCACGCCAAATACATGCCTGACGCCATTCGCATAAAGTTTTTGAATAAGATAATCACCTATAGTTTTGGCAACAGCCATATTTCCACTCTTTTCTAACAGATAGAATCTATTTGATAGTAAAGCGATTAATAACCTGATTTCAAACTCATCGATGAACATGGCTAGATCAAGAGTTCGTCTGTTGTTTAATATCCTCCAAGTATAATCATAGCGCGGCGAAGCCGCAACTATTCTCTTAATTATTTCTTTTAAATTGGATCCTCTCTTGTCAACAACCGCTGCAAAAACAAAAAAACCAATGTCACCGCGCATATATTTCGCCATAATTAAGCAATTCACCAATTATATTGAAATTTATGCGCAGTGTCTGCATCTTAAGTAAATGAGTATTATATTTTACATTTCTGCATTATGGCTGTACTTTACTAATATATAATGGCTTATACACTGACAATTATTGCTATAATGTAAATATTTCATAACAGGCATCAATATTGCGATGTACCGAGCAAGTAGACAATCCAAATGCTAAAACAAATATTAATACTTGATTTTTTAGAATAACAGTGATAATAAAACAATAATTGGAATTTTTTAATCTGGCTGTCAATACAGAGTAAAATGAGCAGTAAATCTGTCTAGATAGCGTAATAAATTTAGGAGAGGAATTATCAATGGCAAAAGCAAAACAGAAGAAT
>JANLHC010000263.1 GCA_024654465.1 Candidatus Scalindua sp. | reverse complement strand
ATGGTATTCCTGGTAACCTTTGTCTTCATTGCAATGAATATTACGATTAAGAGGAAAGAAGATAACAAGTAATTATAGATTTAAAAGCGAAAGAAGAATTATCAAAGATAGACAAGCCAAAACTGCTGACATATTTACGTCTCAGCGATAAACATTTAGGTTTAATAATCAATTTTCATGTTGAAGTATTACGAGATGGAATTTTCCGGATAGTCAACAATTTAAAGTAAGTTTATTACTAAGCTCTGCGGCCTCTGCGTTAAGGTATATTATTCCTTGCCTGTTGACATCGTTCAGACGGGAGAATTGAAAGGATCTAATTAGTTAACAATGAAACCACGTATAGAAATTCTGGACAAGTTAAAAGGGCACATCTTTAAAACAGTATCAACATATTATAAATCATTAAGCGACTGCAAATATGTTGACGTAAGGCTTGGAATCACCGAATTCAAATCAGCCACTTCTGAAAACGGACAATCAAAGGATGTTACAGATGATTATGACGCCTCGTTCGGTATAAGGGTTATTGCGGGAGAAATGTCATCCTGGGGATTTTATGGTCAATCCCTGGGGAAAAACGAATTAAGAAACAAGGAAATAACAAACTTAATTGTCTCTGGTATAAATACCGCTTATGAACGGGCAATCGCCAACGCAAAGAAAAAACAAGAGTTTAAAAAGAGTGCCGATTCATTAACAGAAGTGAAGCTCGCAAAGATCAAGGTTTGTCAGGATACGGTACCGGCAGATTTTGAAATAGACCCGCGAAAGGTTTCTCTGCAGAAGATATTAAAAACAAGTGTGGATGTTTCCCTGCAAATGAAGGAGCTTGATCCGTCGGTACATTATACAGCTGCCGGGATAAGAACAGGCATAACCAGGGAGTTATTCTGCAGTTCCGAAGGTGCAAATATTGATCAATCATTGCCGTTGACTCAGGGTGTTGTTTATGTGTCTGCGCAGAAGGGTGAATCCAGTCCGGAAGTTTGCTATGATTATGTTGGCGATATGAAAGGATGGGAAATAATTGAAGGCAAAAATTGCTATAACTTAAGTTTTCTTGATTTTGCACTTGAGAGGACAAGAGATACCATCGAACTCTCAGGCGCGGAGTTCCTTAAGACCAGTAAAGATGACGTAGTCGTTGTAACAGACCCTCACTTTAATACACTGCTCGTGCACGAAATCGTCGGGCACCCTACAGAATCTGACAGGATACTGAAGATGGAAACTGCTTATGCGGGCAGGTCATGGCTTTTTAAGAGCATGGATGAAAATCAGGTAGGAAAGCAGATAGCCTCGCCATTGGTAAACGCGTTTTCAGACCCTACCACAATGGGGTACGGATACTATAAATACGATGCGGAAGGGACACCGGCCAAACGTATAGACGTAATTAAAAATGGTATTCTAAAAACGGTCCTGAACGGAAGGGAAAACGCCGCAGTTCTTGGACATGAACCGAATGGTTCAATGAGGGCTACTATGTCGTCAATGGTGCCAATAGTCAGGATGACAAATACCGCCTTTGGTCCAGGCAAAAAAGACCCGAAAAAAATAATAAAAGAGGTAAAGGATGGATATTACATCGTCAGCCACAGAACACCTTCCATAAGTGAGTCCAGAGAAAACTTCAGGATTTCGGCTACAAAGGTCTATAAGATTGAAAATGGTAGACTCGTCAAGCTATACAGAGGCGGCGGTATAATGGCAAATTCAAAAGACTTTCTTATGAGCATTGATGCGGTGGGGAATGATTTCAAAATGTATCCCATACCGAACTGTGGAAAGGGACAGCCAATGCAGATTATGAGGGTAGGGAATGGAGGCCCAACACTCCGGGGCAAGGCAAGGCTGGCCGGATGTTGAACTTTACTCCTTTCCCTGAAAAATGAGTAATTATTCACCGCAAAGTCGCAAAGAGCGCAAAGGATAATGACTGAAAATGAGATTGGGAAAGTAGTAGCCGGGCTTTGTTCTTCGCGCAAAGGGGAAAACCATAATCTTTTATTTTTTTAAATTTGTTTTCTTAGTGATCGCTGTGTCTTTGTGTGAGAATTAGTATTAATAAGTTATTATTCGTGTATATCTGCGAAAATCTGTGTCCTGTTAATTTACAATGATAAAAATAGAAGATCTACGAACAGCCGTTGCCGATGCACTTAAATACATAAAAAAACAAAAGGACGTTATCGATGCAGAGGTATTTGCTTCGTGGAATGACCTGATAACGATAAGGCTTAATTATACATCCGACATTCCCTGTAACGGGATTCATGAACCAAAATCTATCCAATCGTATGGGCTTGGAATACTGGCCACATTCAAGAGAGGGAATAGAATCGAAACAGGGTTTGGGTCAGTTACAAACGATTTGACGAAAGAGGGTGTTCTTGAGGCATTGGAGAAGGCGAAAAGAAACAGGGTATACGACCCGGATTTCAAAACACTACCCGAACCGGTAGATAAACCTACTTTAACAAACTATCATGACAAACGTGTCATGGAGATCAGCGGGGAAGAGACTGTTGATTTGGGATGGAAGGCGCTTGGCGGCGCTCTCAAGACTCTTCGTGATGGCGGGCACAAAAAAACAATCATTATCGGAGGAGACGTCACCATTCTGAGAGAGAGAATGGCCATTAAGACTACAAAAGGGATAGACGATTTCGACGAAACCACCAGCCTTGCGGCAAATATAACGGTAATGATTGAGAGCAAAAACGTTAAGGGTATGGGGTGGAGTATGGGCACTCACCTTGCAACATTTTCGCCGGAAGCTGCCGGGAGAGAAGCGGCAGAAAGCGCGATGAGGACAATTGGTGGAATGAAGGTTAAATCAGGAAGGCACAATGTGATTTTCGGAAATCAGCCACTTACTGATATCGTTTCAAACGTACTGGTACCATCTTTAGATCTATCGTCAGTCTATGCTTCCAATACACCATTCCTCGGAAAACTCGGGCATGGAATAGCATCAAGTAATTTAAACGTATGCGATGATGGGTCCATAAAGGGAGAAATCGGTAGTAAAAAGATTACGTGTGAGGGTATACCAACCGGAAGAACTGATCTGATCACGAATGGCACACTTACCGGCTTCCTGGCAAATAACTACTATGCACATAAATTCAAAAACAATCTGTACAATCCAATACCACGGAACGGCTTCAGGTACTCATCAATCGGTAGGGATTACAAAAATAAGCCAGGCATTTCTCCGACAAATGTAATAATTGAGGGGAACAGAGGAACGACCAGGGATAACTTGCTGAAACAGGTAGACAACGGAGTTTATATAGGCGGGATATGGTACACCTATGCCATAAACGGATTGGCCATGGGTGACTTTACGAGTACTATAATCGCCGATTCTTTCGCCATTAAAGATGGAAAAATTGCCAGCCCTTTAAAACCGAACACTATCAGGATAAACACAAATATAAATCACATCCTTAACAACATAATCGGGATCACAAAGAAGAAGAGATCTACTCTGGTATGGGGATCAAGGGAGGTAGTGGCAGCTCCGGAGATTGCGGTGAGCAATGTACAGCTGGAGAACGTAACAGGTTTTCTCGCCTAAACAAAAGCTCCCTTAAGCAAGTGAGGTGGTAGGGAATTTTTTATGTATATTGAAGTGCTCATTAAATAATCAAACCCACTTGATGCCCCTCATGCGCGGCATCATGAATATTTCTCAGGATTAAGAACCTTTGGTGAATTCAATTAAATATCTCTCAAACTCTTCCTTCTTTGCGTCATGTATTTTTACCTCAAATGTTCTGGTTGAATGCCTGTCCAGGTTCAATATATAAAAGTCGTTACTAGAGGCGATAGAACCATCTTTTTTGTAAACGGTAATTTTGAAAAGTGAATATTGGAAATCATTATTAGTATTATTTGTAATTTTACCTCTAAAAATTGTGCCATTATATTGGGTTTCGCAAGTAACACCTTCAATCGAAAAATCATCACCAGACTGTTCTAAGCTTTCAGGAATACTTTCCGGTTGCTTCTCCAGTATAGTCCTCTCCAGAAAAAGCCGCTCTTCAAGTGTGATAATTCTCTTTTCCAGAGCAAGGATCCTGAATGATAGATTCGAAATAGTCTTTTCCAGGGAATCCAGTTTTTCGAGAACAGGCTGTGGATCCGACGCTCCCAGGGAAATGGATGAAGGCAAGAAACTGAAAATAAGAAGTATAAGAATTCTTTTCATGGTAGCATGGTTCCTTCTGTTTTATTTTTTAATAATTATTCCAAACTGAAACGCTTTATGTCCTTAACGGTCCTCGCCATATCGTCCGAGGCAAGTAATAACATTTTTTCGTCTTTGTACTTAACGTTTATATCGTACATAATTTCGTTTTTCTGGATATCTTTTTCAAACTTATAATTTTGTAATTTTACGGAATTTTTCTCAAGAATACGTGTTATGTCGTCCAGAAAATGTTCCTGGCCGGCGATGAGCATCTTTATCGTCCTGTATTTATCTCTTTCCATTCTTCTTTCGACGAAAGGGATTATAACTAAGGTGGCAATTGCCATAACGGTTGCAAAAGCAGCTGGCAATATAAATCCACTGCCGACAGCAAGGCCGATACCTGCAACTAGCCATAGGGAGGCTGCGGTAGTCAGTCCCCTGATACTGGCACGAGATCTCATAATCGTACCTGCGCCCAGGAAACCAATGCCCGTTACAACCTGAGCAGCAATCCTTGCCGGGTCAATTCGAAGAATGGAATCATTTTTGTAACCCTGATAATTGACAAAAATATGTTCTGAAACCAGCATCATCAGGGTAACACCAATACAGACAAGGAGATGTGTCCTCATGCCCGCAGGTCGTCCCCGTCTTTCTCTCTCCCATCCGATAATTCCACCCAGGATTGCAGCAATAAATAACTTCCCAAACACAGTGCCAACATCAAACATCAAAATATCACTAAAATCAGACATTTTAAGCCCTCTTTGAAGTTGAAAACGAGACAAAAGTATCACGCTAATTATACTAACGCAAATTAGCCGTTACAAAGTATTTTAACATTTTCATATGATTTGTCGTCCAATTAGTTTTTACTTGCATTGAATATCTTTTTTTGATAGCATTCTCCTCTTTATCGGTCCCAAAGTGGATGGTCGTTAACTGTTTTAGGGATAGATAGTTACACTAGAGATAAGAGTAAAATCATATAGATAATGAAGCTTGAGAATGCGGTGAGTCCGTACTGCTAACAGTGTAAAAGTAAACGCGTGGAAGCAATAATAACAGCAAAACCATCGATTGCTTTAGGAGTGAATGGCGGTTTTAGATCCGTTCTGCATTTTGACCTTAATGGAAACTAGCGTAGAAATTGGTCCTGATGCTGTTGGTTTAAACTCCTTCATGGCCGTTATTACCACTGGTTATCGCGAGAAAATACAGACTTGTTAGTCATCCTTTAATCTCATCGTACAAATTGTGCTGGTAACGGGATGTAAAATAAGGTATATTTCAGGGCTCAATAATACGATGGACGAAAAAACCCGTATAGATACGTTAAATAATATAAAAATATTCACTGGAAACTCAAATGTAGCACTTGTAGAAAAGGTATGTGATTATCTTTCAATACCTTTAGGCAAGGCTACAGTAGGAAGATTTCCGGATGGTGAAATAGATGTCAAGGTTGATGAGGATGTTCGTGGATCTGATATATTCATAATACAGCCGACATGCTCACCGGTAAATGACAGCCTTGTTGAGTTGTTGATCTTGATAGATTGCTTCAAGAGAGCATCTTCCGCCAGGATAACTGCTGTTTTGCCCTATTACGGATATGCCAGGAAGGATAGAAAAGATGAGGGCCGGGTGCCAATTACAGCAAAGCTGGTTGCAAATCTTATAACTAAAGCAGGGGCAGATAGAGTGCTCACTATGGATTTGCATGCTGCTCAGATACAGGGGTTTTTTGATATACCGGTAGACCATCTTCTTGCATTCCCTGTTATCTCAGAGTACTACAGGGAAAAAGATCTATCTGACTTTGTAGTCGTTTCGCCGGATGTAGGAGGCATAAAGATAGCAAGGCAATATTCAAACCATCTGAACATGAGGTTGGCCGTGGTAGATAAGAGAAGGATGGGACCAGAAGAAATAGAAGTTGGATTTGTTATTGGTGACGTAGAAGGTAGAAATGCCATTATAATAGACGATTTGATTGCTACAGGTGGCTCTATATGTCAGGCGGCAAGGGTTTTGAAGGAGAAGGGTGCTAAAGATATCTACGTAGGAACAACTCATCCGGTCCTGTGTGGCGCTGCCATTGAAAAGTTGTCAGCGGCCCCAATTAAGGAAATAGCCGTTACAGATACTATTCCTTTGAGCGAAGAGGCGAAAAGTCTGGGTGACAAGATTAAGGTCTTATCCGTATCAAAGCTATTAGGAGAGGCGATAAAAAGGATTCACACTAACATGTCAATAAGCTCGATGTTTACAGAACATTAAGTTTATTTTGTCATATTTTTTTTGTTTTAAAATTTAAAGTATTCGGGAACAAACCAAATGGAAACACAACCGCTGCAAGCGAAAATAAGAAAAGACTCTGGGTCTATCAAATCGAGAAAAAACAGAAAAGCAGGCTTAATCCCTGCTGTTTTGTATGGGCACAAACAGGAAAGTATCATGCTTTCTTTAGATAAGAAGGAATTTTCCAAAGTAATTGATGCCAGGACTAAAATGGTTAATTTGAAGATGGGCAATTCAGAGGAAACGGCAATTATAAAAGAGGTGCAATTCGACACTTTCGGCAAAGAGATATTGCATGCTGATTTTGTCAGGACAGATCTGACGGAAAAGATTGTAGCACATGTGCCTATTGTTCTTTACGGTACTTCGCCAGGAGTTAAGGAAGGGGGAGTGCTGGATCATGCACTTAAAGAAATTGAGATAGAGTGCCTTGCTACTGCAGTTCCGGATAATATCCGTGTCAATATCTCAGAACTGGCAATTGGGGACACCATTCATATTTGTGATTTAGAGCTTCCTGCAAACGTTAATGCACTGGGAAGCGCAGATGTCGTTGTTGTGTCTGTCCATTTTGCTGCTGCTGAGGAGGCGGAGGAAGAAGAATTAGCATCTGGGCCAGAAATAATTAGTGCTCGTAAACTGGACAAAGAAGAAGAGTCAAAAAACAAGGATTGATGAAAATTGTTGTTGGCCTTGGAAATCCGGGTGACAAATATGCGAAGACCAGGCATAACATTGGATTTGCAGTTATAGATAGATTTATCAAGAGTTGCAATGCAGAGTTTACGAAAAAATATCGCGATTCTGTCATTAGTAAATGCATTATTGAAGGAGAAGAAGTTCTTTTTGTGAAACCGCAGTTGTTTATGAATTTGAGCGGTGGTCCTACAAAAAGAATCATAGAAAAGTATAATTGCAGTCTAAGCGAAATACTTGTAATTCTGGATGATATTAACATTCCCCTGGGGAAAACCAGAATAAGGGAAAAAGGGAGTAGCGGTGGGCATAATGGCTTGAAGTCAATCTCAAATCATTTAAGGACCACATGCTTTCCCAGATTAAGAATCGGTGTCGGAAACAGTCTTCCGGAAGACACAAAGGAATTTGTCTTATCACGTTTCACAAAAGAAGAGAATGATGTAATTGAAAGTACTCTTGACAAAGCGTGTAAGGTAATTAATTGTTGGGTTACAACAGATATAAGCAACTGTATGAGTTTGTTTAACTAGGAGGAGAAATAGTTTTGAGATTATACGAAGGAATGTTCATAATTAGCGATACTGTAGCGGGCTCTGATTGGGAAGCAGCAGTAAAGCATGTCGAAGATCTCTTGAAAAGCAGAGGTGCCGAGATTCTTAAGAGTGAAAAATGGGAAGACAGAAAGTTCGCATATAAACTGAAAGGACACAAACGAGGGGTTTATTTACTTATATATTTTAATGCGCCTACAGATTCAATTTCGCTGATTAAAAGGGACTTTGAACTTTCAGACAATGTTTTAAGAACTTTGATAGTTAAGGTAGATAAGATAAAGGAATCGAAACCGGTAGAAGAAATGCAGGCTAATGGCGATGGCACTGATACGGAAAACGAGGAAATGAATTCTACGCCAACTGAGCCTGTCGTATCGGAATAGATAGCATCAGTATTGCGGTTTATAGAATTTAAGGTATACCTAATCTAACGTAAACAGCATATGAAAGGGATCAAATATGGCTAAACTTAATAAGGTCTTTTTAATTGGAAATCTTACGAGAGACCCGGAATTGAGATATACACCAAGCGGTACAGCAATTGCCAGTTTTGGAATAGCCATTAATAGAACCTGGTCGGGGCCAGATGGAGAAAAAAAAGAAGAAGTGTGTTACGTTGATATAAATATGTTTGGTAGGCGTGCGGAAGTTATTAATGAATACTTCAGCAAGGGTAACCCTATTTTTATTGAAGGTAGATTGCAGTTTCAACAATGGGAAACAAAAGATGGTCAAAAGCGTAATGCCCTGCGTGTAGTAGCTGAAGATTTCCAGTTTATAGGTGGTAAAACAAAAAGAGATGAAGGGCCGAGTTTTCCAGATGGCGCAGCGCCAAATGATGTTAACGAGGAAGAAATACCATTTTAAATAAATATCAATTTTAACAATTTTAAAAGAACTGTATTAATGAAACGAAAATTTAAAAAGAAAAAGACTACCGAGGCACCACACAAGAAAAAAAATTATCAAGAATTTGCTACGAAATGTCGTTTTTGCAGGTCTAGAGTAGAGTCTGTCGATTACAAAGATATGCATTATTTGCAAAAGCTCGTAGGAACCCAGGGAAAACTGCTCTCCAAAAAACGTTCTGGGAATTGTACTAAGCATCAGCGCTCAGTGAAAATTGCCTTAAAAAGAGCCAGGCACATGGCATTGCTGTCTTAAACTGCAAAATTTATCTGAAAAATTCGTTTGTATTCTATTTCTTTTCATAAAAACGACTTGGCTATATTTAGTTAATTATAGGATTATTAACCCATGAAAATATTATTAAAAAAAAAGATCAAGAAATTAGGCAACGTTGGGGATGTTGTTGATGTCGCAAATGGTTATGCGAGGAATTACCTATTGCCTAAAAAGCTTGCCACAGTTGTAACCAAAGGGAATATCGAGCAAATTAACTTGCAAATGTTAAAAAATGAGCAAAAACTAAATGAAGAAATTAAGAATCTTCAGATATTAGCAGGTGAGATTGCGAATATATCCTATACGATCACTGTTAAAACAAATAAAGAAGGAAAGCTTTTTGGTTCTGTAACGGCTAATGATATTGCAAAAGTACTGTCTGAAAAAGGCTTTCAAATAGATGAGAAGATGGTAGTTCTTGAAGCTCCGATTAAAAAATGTGATCTGTACAACATAAATGTGGTGTTGCATCCTGATGTTAACGCGCAATGCAGGGTATGGATTGTAAGCGAATCTGAAAAGACAGTAGACCCCCAGCAAGAACTATCTGAAGCTCCTTCTGGAAATAACTCAGAAACAGATAACGCTTAACCGCAAAAAAATCCCTTCTTAAAAACTGCTGACAGACAAAGGCTTAAACAATGACAACGGGTCTATTACAAGCAAAAGCACAACCATTCAACATAGAAGCAGAAATAAGTGTTTTAGGCTCTTTGTTAATAGACAACGAAGCAATTGGCCTTGTAACAGAGAGTTTAAGCAAAAACGACTTCTACAAAACTGCACATCAACATATTTTCGATACAATTGTAAATATCTACGACAAAAACAACGCGGTTGATCTCGTCATTTTGAAAGATGAATTAAACAGGCTATCTTTATTAGAAAAGGTAGGCGGCGCTGAATATTTAATGGAATTGGAAGAATCGGTTCCAATCGCCTCAAATGTAGAATATTATGCAAAAATTGTGCGAGAGAAGACCGTAAAAAGAGATTTAATTGCGGCCACGGCAAAAATACAACATGAGGCATACAGCGACTCTTTAGAATCCGATGAACTATTAGATATAGCTGAAAAGGAAATATTCGACATAACACAACGCAAGTTTGCTAAGCCAACTACGAGCATGCACGACATACTCCAGAAGACCTGGGACTATATAGAAAGTTTGCATGAAGGAGACAGTAAATTAACCGGCATATCGACTGGTTTTACCGATTTGGATGAAATAACATGCGGGTTGCAAAGAGGTGAGTTAATAATTATTGCAGCAAGGCCCAGTATGGGTAAAACAAGTATTGTGTTGAATATTGCGGAACATGTCGGTGCAAATCTAAAAAACCCAAAAGATAAAAAGCCAATGTTGATTTTTTCGATGGAAATGTCAGCCCAGCAGATATCTCAAAACATGTTATGCTCAGCTGCTAAGATTGATGCGCACTTAATGCGTACCGGTACACTTAGCGACGACGATTGGTCAAGGCTTCCTATCGCAATGGGTGATTTATCAGAATCGGCAATATTCATTGATGACACTCCGGGACTTGGTCTCCTTGAAATACGCGCTAAAGCCAGGCGCTTTAAGTTGCAATATGATATTCAGCTAGTTATTATTGACTATCTACAACTAATGGAAGGTAGAAGTGCAGAAAACAGGCAACAGGAAATCTCGGGGATTTCTAGAGGCTTGAAAGCATTGGCCAGGGAATTAAATGTACCGGTGATTGCCGTTTCTCAGCTGAATCGCTCAGTAGAAACACGCGAAGGGCATACGCCAAGAATGTCTGACTTGCGAGAATCCGGATCGATTGAACAGGATGCTGACGTGATTATGTTATTGCACCGAGAAGATTATTACGACCCAACAAAAAATCCGGGAGCAGTTGAAATTAACATTGCAAAGCAAAGAAATGGTCCCACTGGCAAAATAAAACTTACTTTTCTTCGTAATATTCTGAGATTTGAAGACTACATAAGTAATGTTTCATTAGATTCATTTGATACATTATAGATATATGCCATATAAACACATTAAAATATTTGCTATTGTATGCGTTTTTTTCTTCTCATTAGATGGCGTTGAGCTACTTAACGCTCAGGGAAACGAAGGTGTTTCGACTGTCGTCAAGAAAATAGAATTTAAAGGTAATAGTAGAATAAGCAGTTCCACAATAAAAGCTGCAATAAAAACCAATCAAGGAGATGTTTATGACCCAAAAGCAATAAGTCAGGACGTTGATGCTATCTGGCTGTTGGGCTTTTTTGATAACATAGAAGTAGAAGTAGAGGCATATGAGGATGGAGTTAAGGTGATTTTCCTTGTATTGGAACGTCCTGTCGTAAGAAGTATTTTTTTTGCAGGAAACGATGCGGTTAAGACAAAAAAACTCAGAGAAGGCATACAGATAAGAGAAGGAGATTTTTTAAAGCGTTATTTATTAAAACTGGACGAAGACAAAATTCGTGAGATTTACCGGGGCAAAGGATTTTCAAATATTGATGTCAAGAGCGAAGAGAAAAAAACAGATGGCTATGTGAATATAACATTCAAAATTCAAGAAGGTTCGAAGATCTACATAAAAGAAATTGTTTTTGAAGGAAATCAAACCTTCTCTTCTGAAAGACTTGCTAAAATCATTACCACAAAAAGAAGGAAATTTCCTAGTTTCATCTTTTCTGGTAAATTTGATAAGAGTAAATTTGAAGAGGACATTGAAAAAGTAAAGGCATTTTATGGAAGCGGAGGATGGTTAGATGCCGACATAACATGGAAGGAGCAGTACGGTTCAGATAGAACAAAGATGTTTGTTCATGTGTTAATAGATGAGGGAGAAAGGTACTATGTTGACAATGTAAGCATAAAAGGAAATAAGCTTTTCGCTAGCGATGAGATAATTGACATGCTTGAACTAAAGAAAGGAAGCGCTTTCCTTCCGGAATCACTCCAAAAGGATTCACAGGGTATACGCATGGCTTATGGTAAGCAAGGTTATCTTGATGCAAATGTGAAAGCGGAGTATACTTACCAACAAGTCGAACCAAAAATTGATATAACATTCGATGTTCTTGAAAATGAGAGATTTTTCATAGAAAAAGTTATAATATCCGGTAACGACAAGACAAAAGACAATGTCATACGTAGGAATTTAAGTTTCTTTCCTGGAGAGAGGGTTGATACTCAAAAAATAAAGCAAAGTGAGCAAAGATTGACAGGTACAGGATATTTTGACAGCCAAAGTGGTGCTGCTTCAGAGATCACTTATCTGCCCGGAACAAAGTATAACACAAAAAACGTGATCGTTAATGTAAAAGAGGGCAGAACTGGAATGTTAAGGTTTGGCGGAGGGTTTGGTGCCAATTCCGGACTGTTTGGGGATGTCTCATATACTGATAAGAATTTTGACATATTTGATTTGCCTAAAGACTGGAAAGACTTTATGTCAGGTAATGCATTTCGAGGTGGGGGCCAGACAATAACAATGAGATTTAGTCCGGGATTCCAAAGAACAGAAGGTGTGTTTTCGTTTAATAATCCTGCTGTTTATGATTCAGGATATAGTCTGGGACTTAGCGCAAATATTCTACGTCGTTCAAGGGTGAACTATGTCGAAGCGAGGAAAGGTTTCAAAATGAGTGTTGGCAAAACTGTGCTCAAAGGATTGAGGCTTGGTGTTACTCCAAATTTTGAGGTAATTGGAATACAAAATATTGACGATAACGCGCCTAGCATTATAAAGAGTCAACAAGGGAGTCTTAAAAAACTAAGTTTGGAATTAACCGCGATGTTAGACAGGCGGGACAACAGAATGTCTCCTTCGGAAGGTTATAAAATAACGTCATCGCTGGAGTTCTCAGGACTTGATGTTGACATGATAAAATTTGTGACAACAGGAACAAGGTATCATACTGTTTTCAACTTTCCTGACTGGAGGGGCAAACATGTGCTCTCGTACGGTGGAACGTTAGGTATGGCTCAAGCAACTTCAGATAAAGGTATACCTATCTTTGAGAACTTTTTTGCCGGAGGTGCCAATTCTATCAGAGGTTTTGCTTTTAGGGGTGTGGGGCCAATTGATGTGATAACGGGTCAACAAATTGGTGGTAAGGCGCTACTCCTTGCAACAGCGGAATATACTATGCCTGTCTACGGTGATATGGTCAGAGGTGCTTTTTTTGTTGATGCCGGAAAAGCGGATACTGATCTAAATGACTTAAACCTTAGCGATATGCGTGTCGCATTGGGTTTTGGTTTCAGAGCAAAGATACCATTTATGGGGAACTCTGTTGTTTCCATTGACTTTGGCTTCCCATTCATAAGAAAAGACAAGGATCAGGAGCAAGCGATAATATTTAACTTTGGAGGGCAATAGAAGGCTCTTTATTGTCTATTTTTTAATAAATCAGGAAAGGATTTAATATCATGAAATTAACATTCGTTAAAGTGCCAGTTATGTGTCTTGCTTTTGTTTTATTGGCAAGTTTAATGTGCACAAATATAAACCTTGCAAATGCCGAAGCAGAAGATTTTAAGATTGGCATAGTAGATATAAGCAGTGTATTTGAAAAATATCAAAAGAGAATAGACTCGGACCAGGAGTTGAAAGAACAGGAAAAAGGATTTCAAGATGAAATAAATAAAAAGAGAAAAGAGATTATAGACTTAGATGAAGAGACCCAACTACTGGATTTGGGCAGTGAAAGTAGGAGTAGTAACGAAAACTTGTTGGAAAGAAAAAGTGTGGAGCTTGAAGGTTATGCAAAATTTGCAGAAAGGCAACTACTTAAAAAATATAAAGATTTCTTCGAAAATATTTATCAAGAGGTGATAAAGAAAGTTGAAGAAGTCGGAATACAGGAGGGTTTTGATCTCATTATAAAAAAAGAAGAATCCAATTTAAAGAGTGGAGAAATTTCTGATCTTCAATTTAAAATAGGGATAAGAACCGTTTTATATAATTCTGATTCAGTTGACATTACGTTAGATGTAATAGATGCTTTAAATGCTTCATATTCTAAAGGAAAAGGAGAATAAATAAGGTTTGGGTACGCATCAAAGAACAATTTCAAGAATAGTAGAGTATTCTGGAATAGGATTATTTACCGGAGAAGAAGTAAGGCTCCGCTTTAAACCATCGTCGGCAGGCACAGGAATAATTTTTGTGCGTACTGATATTGAGGGCCATCCAAAAGTACCAGCAAACATTGAAATGCTCTATGATACAAGGCGTCTGGTAACATTAGAAAAAAATGGAGTAGGAGTAAAAAGCGTTGAACATGTGATGGCTGCTTTAGCTGGGCTAGGCATTGATAATATTGAAATAGAAGTTAATAGTAATGAGGTGCCGGCAGGAGATGGTAGCTCACTTCTCTTTCTCCAACTGCTCAAAGGTACAGGGATAAAAACTCTTGCAGAGCCAAAAAACACATTTTATTTGCAAGAGGAAATAAGAGTAAGTAATGGTGATGCAAGCATGGTCGCCTTGCCATATGACAAAGGACTGTCTCTCTCCTACATTCTTGATTTTAACGGATCATTTTTAAACAGGCAATGTTTTGAAATTGAAATGACAGAAAATAACTTTCGCGCTCAAATAGCACCTGCAAGAACGTTCGGTTTGTGTACCGTTATTGAAGAATATAAAAAACTGGGATTGGGAAAAGGAGTTACTGATGATAATAGCCTTATATTACAAGAAGATGGCACAGTGACAAAACCATTATCCATGACCCCAGCTGAGTTAAGGTTTCCAAATGAATGTGTAAGGCATAAAATATTGGACATGATAGGCGATCTGTACTTGACTAATCTTACATTGCATGCCCGTATAGTTGCAACTAAATCCGGGCACTATTTAAATACTCGTTTGGCTGAAAAAATATTTGAATGCTTTAAAAACAAAACTCGTAAATAAGCTTAAGCGCACCACAAGGTTTTTTTGTTAACAATTCGATCAACTTTTAAGCACTTACTAATATTCTTCTTTTTGATCTAAACTATTGTAGTATTAGTTCTATTAAAATAAAATAAATACGTACATCGCAAATGAAAATACATTCAACAGCTGTTATTCACTCAGAAGCCATAATAGGTAAAAACGTTGAAATTGGTCCTTTTTCGGTAATAGGTAAAAACGTAAAAATTGATGAAGGAAGCATCATTCATAACAACGTAACAATTACGGGTAATACAACTATAGCTAAAAACAACGTAATATTTCCCAATTCAGTAATAGGTGCTGAACCTCAAGATTTAAAATATTACGGCGAACAATCAACGCTCATAATTGGAAGTAACAACGTTATCAGGGAAAGCGTTACAATCAACACGGGAACAGAAGTAGGTGGCGGAGAGACGCTAATAGGTAACAACAATCTTTTTATGTCGTGTTCGCATATCGCACATGATTGTATCATTGAAGATAATGTGCTCCTCGCCAATGGTGTGCTTTTAGGAGGGCATATAAAGGTAGAAAAACACGCAAAGTTGTTAGGGCTGGCAGGCGTACAGCCTTTTGTAACTATTGGCCAGCACTCTTATGTGGGCGGACTTTCAAGGATTGTCCAAGATGTGCCGCCATACATGATAGTGGAAGGTAATCCTGCCAAGGTTCGAAAGGTTAATGTAATAGGTTTGGAAAGATCTGGATTTTCGCAAGGCACCATCAATACCATAAAAGAGGCATTTAAACAGCTCTTTCGGTCAGAAACATTGAATAGAAACCGAATACTTTCTGAGTTAGAGAGCCAGGAAAACCTGGCACCAGAAATAAAAGTTCTCATAGACTTCTTTAGGAACATTGATAAGGGTAAGTTCGGTAGATACAGAGAGTCTTTACGGTCAACATTAACAAATATAGCATAAGAGATAAAAAGCTTTGGAAAAATTAAAGGTTGCAGTAATAGGAGCAGGTCATCTCGGCAAGGAACATGCACGTATCTACTCTGAGATACCGGGTGTCAGCCTTGTAGGTGTTGTGGATACGGATAAAGATGCCGGTGAAGCGGTAGCACATCGTTGTAGAACCAGATATTATAGTTCATTCGAAGAGATCTTAAATAAAGTTGATGCGGCTAGCGTTGTTGTGCCTACCAAGTCCCATTATAAAATTACCAAAGAACTACTTAATAACGGCATTCACGTATTAGTAGAAAAGCCAATGACGGGCACAGTATCCGAGGCCGAAGACTTAATAAAGTTGAGCAAAAAAAGTTCGACACTATTACAACCAGGATACATAGAAAGATTTAATCCCGCGCTAGAGGCCATCAAAAAGCTTGATGTTTCCTTGAAATTCATAGAGTGTCACAGGTTGAGCCCATTTACGTTCCGTTCTGCCGATATAGGCGTCGTTTTAGACTTGATGATTCACGATATAGACATTATTTTATATCTTTCAAAGTCAAAAGTAAAAAAGATAGACGCTGTTGGTGTAAATGTTATAGCTGATAAAGAGGATATCGCAAATGCTCGCATTCAGTTTGAGAATGGTTGCGTAGCAAACATCACTGCAAGCAGAGTTTCTTTTGAGCCGATGAGAAGAATTCGCCTTTTCTCTGAAAATTCGTATATATCGCTTGATTATCATAAGCAAGAAGTTCTTATTTACAAAAAGTCTCCAAAGTTAACCCTGAAATCTATTGATCCTGAAGGTAAAGGCGTTTCAAACATTACAGATCTCAAGAATTATTCATTTGGAGATTTGTTAAAAATCGAACGAATAAAAATGGATAACCAGGAGCCTCTGAGAAAGGAACTGGAATCATTTGTTGACTGTGTAAAAAACGGTAAACAGCCGGTTATTTCAGCTGAAGAGGGAATAAATGCTATAAAAATAGCGGCTATAATCAGAGAAGAAATTAATAAAAATTTAAAAATTGCAAATATTTAAAATGTCGAAAGGCGCGGTATGAGACTTTTTCGGCTTTCTGTTCAAAAAAATAACAATTTGGAGAATATAATAAGAGAAATAACATTGGTCCGTTACTGACAAGCTACTTGTAAGGGTATTTTATAATAATTATACTTGTACATATACTTTTAGTTGATATAATAAAACGCTTTCGAGACGAGACAGAGAATTTATATAAGGAGTTGATTTTGTCAATAGTAAATCTTCAAGAATTAGTAGATGCAGGCTTTCATTTCGGGCATCGGACCAGTCGATGGAACCCTAAGATGAAACCATTTATTTTCGGGAAGCGTAATCTGATTCATATAATTAACCTGAGAGAGACCGTTAGGGGTCTGATTACAGCTTATAAGTTTCTGACAAAAGTTTCCAGTGACAGGAAGGAGATACTCTTTGTCGGCACAAAATGGCAGGCAAAGGATGCCATCGTTGCTGAAGCTAAACGTTCGAATATGCATTACGTTTGCGAGAGGTGGCTTGGTGGTACGTTAACAAACTTTGAGACAATTCGTAAAAGGCTGAAAAGATTAGAAGAGCTTGAAGAACTTGAAGAAAACGGATCAATTCATAATTATAGTAAAAAAATAATATCTTCGCTCACACGTGAGAGGAAAAAAATTGCTAAGAATCTCGAAGGTATAAAAAATATGAATAAGTTGCCATCTGTGCTAGTTATTGTAGACCCTAAGAAAGAACACATAGCAATGAAAGAAGCCATAAAGATGGGGATACCAACAATATGCCTGACAGACACTGACTGCGATCCTGACCTGGTAGATGTATGTGTTCCTGGAAACGATGACGCTATCAGAGCAATCAGATTATTCTTAAATAAGACAGCAGATGCAATATTAGAGGGACAACCTTCAGCGAAAACAGAAAAAGACAGCAAGGTATTACAGGAAACTACTTAAAAGTATCATCCACCGAAATAACATCTTGTAACAGTTGAAACCTCCCTCAATCATGATCTTTATTATTAATAAAAACTTAAGATAAATATATGGAGTTACAGTGCAATGGCTATTGAGGCATCAAGCGTAAGAGAATTAAGAGATAGGACGAGTGCAGGAGTCTTAGACTGTAAGAATGCACTTGAAGAAGCAAATGGCGACTTTGAGAAAGCGGGAGAGATTCTTAGGGCAAAAGGGCTGGCAAAAGCCATGAAAAAGGGATCGCGCGGAACACCTGAAGGTCGGGTGGGTTCGTACATACACACTAACGGTAAAGTAGGTGTCTTGATCGAGGTCAATTGTGAAACTGATTTTGTTGCCAAGAATGACGTATTCGAAGACCTGGTAAAAGATCTCTGTATGCATATAGCTGCAACTGATCCGATGGCCGTAAGTAGGGAGACTGTTCCTCAAGAAATGATTGATAGAGAAAGAAAAGCATACAATGAAGAATTTAAAGACAAACCGGACAATGTAAGGGATAAAATAATTGATGGCAAGATGGAAAGTTTTTACAAAGAAGTTTGCCTTATTAATCAGTCTTTTGTAAAAGACAACGATCAGACAATAGAAGATTTATTAAAAACCGCAATTACAAAACTTGGCGAAAACATTAAGATTAGTCGTTTTGCAAGATTTGCGATTGGAGAATAGAATCATTGCTACCAAAAAGTATAAGCGCGTTCTTTTAAAAATTAGTGGTGAAGGGTTTTGTTCAGAGAACTCATCAGTAATAGATATTTCAAAGTGCGATCTAATAGCAGAAGAAATAAGCAGTGCAAGGGATGCCGGGGTTGATATTGCCGTAGTCGTAGGCGGTGGCAATATTATAAGAGGTTCAAAATTAAGCCAATCAGGTGTTGAGCGCGTGCGAGCTGACCAGTTAGGGATGATTGCTACGAACATTAATGCAATTGTCCTACAGAGCTCACTTGAAAAACTCAAAGTCCCGACAAGAGTTTTAAGTGCGATTGAAATTCAGGGTATAGTAGAGTCCTATGCCGTACATAAATGCCGGAGTTTTCTGGAAAAGGGTTTTGTTGTTATTCTTGCTGGCGGAACAGGCAGCCCTTATTTCACAACTGACACTGCGGCCGCATTGAGGGCAATAGAAATTGGCGCAGATGCATTTCTTAAAGGAACTAAGGTTGACGGGGTGTACTCTGATGACCCTATTACGAACCCGAAAGCGAAGAAGTATTGCAGATTAGAATATATGGAAGCGTTGAACAAGAAGCTAAATGTAATGGATGCAACAGCAATATCTCTAAGCATGGAAAATGAGCTTCCAATAATTGTGTTCAACCTCAGAAAAAAGAACAATATCAGCAAGGCTATAATAGGCGATAAAATTGGCACTTACGTAGGAAACGCCGAATGACATCAATGGAAATACAAAATGAAACGAAGAAAAAAATGGAGAAAACTCTTGATCTTTTGAAAGAAGAATTTAAGAGTATAAGAACTGGTCGGGCGACACCAGGTCTTGTTGAAAATGTTAGAGTCAGTTGTTATGGTTCTCTTACCCCAATAAAACAAATTGCAAATATTACGGCGCCGGAACCACAACTGATAATCATCAGTCCTTATGATCCTTCCGTTTTAAAAGACATTGACAAGGCGATATCACAATCAGACCTGGGGTTAACAACAAATACGGATGGAAAGATTATTCGAGTACTCATACCTCCTTTAAGCGGAGATCGAAGAGGAAAGATTGTTTCTCAAATAAAGGACATGACAGAAGCGTCTAAAATTTCTATCAGGAATATAAGGCGTGATGCAAATAAACACATTGATAAAGAGGAAAAGGATTCAGTGTTAACTGAAGACGAAGCAAAAAAGGTGAAAGATCAGATACAGAAGTTTATACACGAAAATGAGGCAAAAATTAATGAGCTTTTAACACAGAAAACAGGTGAAATTTTAACAATATAAATATACGGGGGGCATAGCTCAGTTGGTAGAGCACCGCCCTTTTAAGGCGATTGTCGAAGGTTCGAGTCCTTCTGCCCTCACTTATATAGTCACAGTTGATTCAGGCCCCATCGTCTAGCCTGGCCTAGGACACCGGGTTTTCATCCCGGCAACAGGGGTTCAAATCCCCTTGGGGTCAAATATTAAAAGGTTTGTACTTGTTATCTAAGTACAAACCTTTTTTTACGTTCAGGGTAATTGGCAAATAATGGCAAATATGAAAGTTAATTATTCATGCATGTGACAATTTCTCCTTTTGGGTGGTAATATTAAATAATCTATTCGAGCGTTTTATAGTCTTGAATAGATTAATTTGGTGCTCAAAAATATTATGACAGCTAAAAAAAAGCGTAAAAATATCTGCATTAACTGTTATAATCAACATGGTTGCTTGACGGATGAGCCTTTGTGCCTGCTTATGGAACGTGAAGACGCAGAAAAATCGCTTTCTGGGAAAATACTTATGGAAAGAAAAGGTTTGCTTAAGGACTGTCGAAGATGCTCCCATTTTAGATTGTGCTGGACCGAAGATGTCTATAGAAGAGCAATGAATAAAGGGTCTTAAATTTTATCATCTTACTTTGCTCCTTCCAGCCCGGACAAGCTGTTCTGGCAGGTGCGAGGAGTGGATTCAGAGACGCTTTTCCTCCGCTTATTAAGAACTTACGATTTTTTGACAGTATTGTAGTAATGGTTAAAAACCAAGACGGGACTGAAAGGAAAGAACCTAATGAGAAAATTTTTTATCACAAGTGTGTTAATAGTAATAGCAATGCTGTATTGCTCAAAAACAGAAGCTACAAACTGGGAGACAGGTTTTGAAAAAGCATCATTAGCGGCCAAAGCTTCTGGTAAATATATGCTGCTTGATTTCAGTGGATCTGATTGGTGTGGTTGGTGTAAAAGACTGGAAAAAGAAGTTTTTTCACAGGATGCCTTCAACAGTTTTGCGGAAGAAAGCCTTGTATGTGTATTAGTGGATTTTCCTCTGGCAAAAAAGCAGACAGAGGAATTGAAGCAGCAAAACCTGGATTTAGCGCGGAAGTACGAAATTAAGGGCTACCCGACTATTATCATTCTCAGCCCAGATGGAAAGCCTGTTGGTATAACCGGATACTTGCAGGGTGGACCTTGGGGATATGTACGGCATCTGAAGAAAATCATAGAAGATTATAAGGAAAAACAATAATAGCGAAATCTTATTCATTTTTGCAAAGAGGATCTGGATATCGTTTAATTAAATGGTATGATTTGTTGTACATAGCCCGTAAGGGCGATTCGGTTTTTATTCGAAATTGCTACTGTAGTTAAGATACGGACTGTTCCTCCTGATTTAATATATTTTGTTCTTCCTCTTTTTTGTGCGCCCTGTAGGTAAAATATATATATCCACCGACTATTATAATGAATATGGATGCGACGATTGTAAGCTTATTTTCAACTTTGTGGACTTGAGCAAACGCTTCTGCTTCATCAATCTCAACCAGGAGCGCCCAGTTAATAAAGTTGAGATTAAGCGGTGTGTACGCACTTAACACGAGAACGCCTCGATAATCATCAATGATTTTTTTGCCAACATATCCTTCAAATGCCTCTCTGGTTGCTTCTGTGTCTACCTCTTTTTGTAGTATTGTAGGTGTTACAGAAAATCTTGAATTAGAACGCATAAAGCCGTCCTCACCCACCAGATACATCTCACCTGTTTGTCCCAGACCGGCCCTTTGTGTCAGAATAGTATCCAGATGAGCAAAGGGGATCTCGATAACTATTACACCCAACAAACTTTCCGCTTCGAAGACAGGAGCCCCAAAATAAGCAGTGAAATCATTTATTTTATCATTCCAGTAATAGTCCTCAAAGCTAACATCTTCCAAAGATGTTTTAAACATGCTGGCAATTCTGTGCTCTTTAAATTCTCCTACAAACAAATCAGTCCCGCTAAAATCCTCCTTCAGCGCTGAATATATTACGCTTCCATCTTTATCCACAAAAAATATGTTTGCATAGCCGTAGGCAGATACATAATATTCCATTAAAGGCTGGTAAATACTTTGTATCTTCTGGAATTGCTGGTTTTCGAGACCATAGGCATGAAAGGCACCAGAGAGTCTGGTAAACCCTTTGGCAATTACCGGATTTCTTGAGAGGACGTCTATATCACCATATCTCGCGTTAAAATAATTCCATATCTGAAGTTTCAGAAGATCTCTGGCCGTAATAAGGTGATTAAAATAATTATCTTTGATAGCCCGTTTATAAGAACTATAACTTAGGAACGGTACGATTAAAAAAAAAGTTAAAAGTGCTATTGATATTGCTATTGTTATCTTTTTTCCCATAACTTGTATAATTCAAACAATTAGAAAAATTATTTTATTCTGGATTAAGAATTAATTGATTCTGGCCACCTAAGGATTGGATCCTTTATATTGATTGTCAGATTATGTGGATGAATGCGAATATAGACTAGGCCCTTGATATTATATATTTTTGACAGAATGTCAAGACTTAGTTTGCAATCTTTTTTTTACCTATCCTTGATTTTCTGCTCGATTCATGATATTTTCGATAGCAAAATGTGTTTTATGGAAGTCTAACGTATGGAAAACTATCCAAATATTTAATGATAATTCTAAGTAGTGAAAGGGGATATCTCATGAACAAAGCAGGATTTAACAAAATATTACTTTTTAGCATGCTGTGCATCGGCCTTCTTGTTGGAGCAAAGAGTGCAACTGCTGATTCTGTCAGAGCTGATGTTAATGCGACGTATGTACCGGGATTTAACAGGTACTGTTTCCAAATAATCAATGACGACCAGAACGAACCTGACCCAAAGTACCATACTGAGCACATAGCGTCTGTAACGGTAAAATTCATTTCTAAAGATGCAACAGCGGCCGACCATCGATTCAGGGACAATGTTACGGGGCCTAACCTCTGGGACTCACAAGTTACCATACGCGGCAAGGAACAACAGGTTGTCTGGACGTTTGGTGGGTACTATGGTGCAGGCAGTAAAACTAAATTTACCGTTGAAAAGCCGGACGCAACAATCAAACCAGGAAACCGCTCCGATATCTTCAGTTTTATCATTAACGGAGAGATCATAGTAACAGATGTTGAAACCGGCTATCAGGAATCACCGGGATTTTTTAGAAGCCATTCCAAAATATCTAATCCGTTCGGCGAAGAACTTTTAACCAATGACAACGATACAGATTTCTTGAGAGATAAAGACGGTGACGGGATTGTAGACATATATGATGACAATCCGGATAGCACTGAATGACACAGAAATCCTAAAACCATAAGAGATGTCCGTATCATGTAATGTAATACGGTATCATTTCACTTCCCTACCTGTGATACGAGGGTATACAGGCAGGTTCGATTAAAAAAATTGTTAAATCCTCGTTAGAGCCTTTTCATCGCAAAGCTCCCTTTCGGCTTGCACCAATTTGGAACAATGAGAAAATTTCTCCTGTGTTTCTCTTTTCTAAGGGGAGGTTTTTGGATGAGATCACAATAATAGAGTGCTGAGAAAACCGATAAAAGCGCCAAAGACACCTCCCCAGACGACCAGCCAGCCAAGGTGCTGACGAATCATGTTTGCAATGATCTCCTTTACATGCTTTGGTGTCAGTTCGTTCAGTCTGGCATCCACCATATCGCCTATCCTGGACTTGAATGTTTCAAAATCAGTTTCCTGCTGCAAGAGTGAAGATATATCTATATTGTGTAATATACCGGAAATTTGCCCTTCGAATTCATTCTTAAACGGATCTCTGAGGGGTTCCAGAGCTTCAGTTCCGCCGAACATATCCAACATGCCACCGAAGGGAGAAGCCTTGACCACCGATATAAAACCATCAAACATCTTGTCTAAGTCTATCTTGTCCATAACCAGGTTGGGTTTTATTTCATGAGGCAATGCTTCCCTGGAAACTTTGGCAAAGTTCTCTTCCGTAAAAAAATTTTCCATAATCAACGAACGAATACCCGCTTTAAACTCCTCAAACCTCAAAGTAATAACGCCGGAACCGTAAAACCCAGGTACTTTTTCAAACAACATATGTACCGCCAGCCAGTTAGTTAGCGCACCCGAAAGAGCGAACAAACCGGATAAAAAAAGTGTTTGCTTACCGGTAAACTCGGGG
>JANLHC010000262.1 GCA_024654465.1 Candidatus Scalindua sp. | reverse complement strand
ACTTAATCGTAAGCATGTGTTATTGACGTACTTATATCGATTTTAAATAGTGATATCAGCCCGATGAGATTTCGGGCGGAATGGGATATACATAACTCGTGAAAGGGCCAATGAAGTGACCGTCCAATGGAAGAAGACAACGTGTTCTTATTGTGGTCTGGGCTGTGGTTTGATGGTTGGTCTGGATGGCGGTAAGGTTGTTGATATCAAAGGGATGAAGGGGCACCCTGTAAACGACGGAATGATTTGTACCTTGCCTGCTAATTATGTACCCGTATTTGAGGCAGAGGGTAGATTAAGTGGCCCGATGATTCGGCGTGATGGTAAGCTCACACAGGTAAACTGGGACGATGCAATCAATCATGTTGCTGGCGGGTTAAAAGGAATTATTGATAGACACGGCCCGAACTCGATTGCGCTATACATGGGAGGAACTTGTCTCAATGAGGAATATTATATAGCGAACAAATTTATGAAGGCGGCAATTGGTACTAATAACATTGAGTGTACTACGCGCCTTTGTACGTCAAGTTCTGCAATGGGTTTTATATCGACAATTGGGGCGGATGCTCCGCCTGCCTGTTATGACGACGTTGAAGAAGCAGATCTTATATTTATTGCAGGCAATAATATGGCTGTTTCAGTTCCCGCAATTTTTGCACGAGTTCGTGCTGCAAAGAAAAAAAATGGAACGAAAGTGATAGTCGTAGATCCGCGCAAGACTGAAACTGCTTCAATTGCCGACATTCATCTCCGGATACAACCCGGCACGGACGTTGCCTTGAACAACGCGTTGGCCCATGTCTTGTTTAAAGAAGGCTATGTAGACGAAGAATCCGTTGGCAAATATGCCTCTGGCCTCAGTGACCTGAAAAAACTTGTAAAAATGTATGCTCCATTACGCGTTTCCCAAATAACCGGTTGCCCGGAAGACCAAATCAGAGAGGCCGCCCGTCTCATCGGAAGATCTAAAGCAATGCTTGTTTTCTGGTTCCAGGGCTATAGCCATTCAACGCAAGCGGTATTTAAAAACAATACTTTACATAATCTATGGTTGTTGACAGATAACTTTTGCCGGCCTGGCGCCGGGCCACTATCGATTACCGGTGAATCTAATGCCATCGGCAACAGATGGGTGGGAGGTCTTTCACATTTACTTCCGGGAATGCGTATGGTAGTTAACTCACAACACCGGCAAGAACTTGCTGACTACTGGGAAATTCCGGTAGAGAAAATGCAATCGACTCCCGGGAAGTCTATTATAGAAATGATAGAAGGTCTCCATTCCGGAGACGTGCGTGCGTTGTGGATTATTTCAGCAAACCCTGCTGCATCTTTGCCTGATACGAAATGGGTCAGGGATGGATTGTCAAAAGCGGAACTGATTATTGTCCAGGACATATTTCATCCAACAGAATCAACCATGATGGCAGATGTTGTTTTTGCATGTGCGCACTGGATTGAAAAGACAGGCACTTTTATTTCATCAGAACGCCGCATAGAACTGGTAGATCAGATAGTCGAATCTTATAGTAATGTAAAACCTGATTATGATATTATTTGCAGGGTCGCACAAGCCATGGGCTTTGAAAATGAGTTCCAATATGCTTCGTCAGAAGAAGTGTTCGAGGAACTTAAGAAAATAACAAAAGGACGCATATGTGATATGAGTGGCGTGACATATGAGCGGTTACGTAATAAGGTTGGTCTTCAATTACCATGTCCAACAGAAGACCACCCGGGAACAGAGCGTTTATTTACAGACCGGCAGTTCCCCAGGCCGGATGGACGTGCTGCATTATTGCCTCGGGAGTACAAGAAGCCATGTGAAATACCGGATGAAGAATATCCTTATATTCTTATTACCGGACGTTTACAATGGCATTTCAATACACGTACTCGTACCGGTCGTGTATCCAGCCTTAACTCTAAGGCACGGGACAACTTTGTTGAAATTAACCCTGTCACGGCTTCGCGGCTGGGTATAGTTGATGGTGATGAAGTCGATGTGACTTCGCGAATGGGGTCGGTTAACGGCACTGTACATATTACTGACAGTATACTGCCAAGTACAATTTTCATGCCGATGCATTTCGGCAACGCATTAAATGTTGGCGATGGCAGACTGGCAAACTTACTTACTAATCATGGATACGATCTGCATTCTAAACAACCTGAATACAAGTATAGTGTTGTAAAAATATCTAAAGCAGATCAAACGTAAAGATAATCCCTATGAATAATACTTCAAAGATAACTGAGTTAGAATCTACGAAAAGGACGGTCAAATATTTTGAAGGATTATTGCGTTCTACTCCAAATGGTATTGTCGTTACAGACGCATCGCTGAATATAGTTTTAGTTAACGAAAGATTCAGTTCCTTCTTTCGACAAAGTTGGCGGGATGTTATTGAGACAAACCTGTTTGTCTGGCTTCAACAACTTGATGACGGAGCTGTGGAGTTATGGACAAAATTGATGGAAAGTGTCTATCGTGAAGGTTATTGTTGTGATGTTAATTTAATGATGACATCAACTGAAGGGGTAAAGTGTCTAAGTGTTAATGCTTCACTTGTGGCACAGGAGTCTACAGAAGACCATGGTGTGATCATCAGTAATTGGCGTGATATTACTAAGCAGATAGAGATGGAAGAACAAATTGCAGCGTCCGAACGTCTTGCTGTTTTGGGTAAGTTATCAGCTAGTATTGCTCATGAAATACGAAATCCCCTGGCTGCAATTGATATTTCTGCATTAAATCTGAAAAGGAAGCTCAAAGACGCGGATGAAAAGACTAAGTCTCAAATAGATCGAATAATCAAACAGGTTAAGGAAGCTGTTGATACTATCCAAAGCCTGCAAGACCTGGTTAAACTGGAAGCGCCTGACAAAAGAAGATGTGACATAAGCGATATTATTGAGAATGGAATAGGTGTGTCAGAGTTACCGCAAAGTGTGCATCTCATTAAATCGATGACGAAAAACAAATTATTCGTAGATGTAGATGAAAAGCAAATATCTATAGTATTAAGAAATATTTTGACTAATGCCATACATGCAATGGATAATCAAGGTACAATCTGGATAAACGCTTACAAAGAGGGGGATGATAATGTCAAGATTTCAATAAAGGATTCAGGATACGGCATTACGGCTGAGAATATAAATAAAATCTTTCAGTCGTTCTATGGAACGAAGGTAAAGGGTTTTGGTTACGGGCTCACGATATGCAGAATGATTATGGAAAAACATGGGGGTTCAATAGATGCAAAGTCAGAAGAGGGTGAAGGTGCAACTTTTATATTAAGCTTTCCATTTGCTGATACTGAGCGCTAAACCGGTTCTGCTTAGTGCGATTACTAAAAGACATATAACTTGATGTATAGGAAATTCAATGTTGATAACACTTCGACTCCGCTCAGTGTGACGTCATCCTGAGCGGAGTCGAAGGATAGTTAT
>JANLHC010000056.1 GCA_024654465.1 Candidatus Scalindua sp. | reverse complement strand
ATAAAAACCCGCAATATTTTCGCACTAACAGGTAAATAAATTAATAGGCATGGCTCTTTACACTGTTGCCAACACCCCCTCCCCCTAACACATTGTTATCTAACCGCTTATAACTATAAAAAACTGCTGCCTACGAAAATAAGTTTTTGGCATTAATATTGCGCTATTAAAAGATGTTTTATTCCCCCTTTATGCCTCTTTTTTAAGGGCAAATTAATAGCTAATGGAAAGGAAGGCGTGCCAAGTGAAAAAAGTTAATCAATTCTGTATAACAGTTTTTTTTGTGTTTGTCGTAACCACGTTATTCAGGACATATAAAACGCGATGAATGATTCCGCCGTAATTACTAAAGCTGAAAATAACAGCGCTGTGGGCTTGAAAGATACGTGTTCTACCTGTACACATTGTGGTAGCGCCATTACCGACGGAGATAAAGCCGTTTTCAGCAATAATGGAAATGCGTTTTGTTGTTGGGGATGTGAAACTGTCTATAAAATTCTAAAAAGAGGAAATTTCTCTTTAATTAACAGGCCATCAACCAGTCTGCCTGAATATGATTTCCTGGATACCGAGTCTTTTTTGAAAGACTATTCAGTCAGTATTGATAACAAAACAGGTATGAGATTTTTCATTGAAGGTATTCAATGTACTGCCTGCCTCTGGATAATTGATCAAATCCCTGACTGGATCCCTCAAGTTGAGAATGCTCATTTAAATATGAGCCAGAATACTCTATTTGTGTCTTTGAAAGAGCCGGGATACTTTGGAAAGGTAGCATCAGTTTTATCTGCCTTAGGTTATAAGGCCTACCCTATTAAAAGCCTTGACGAAGCAAAGCATTTTCAGAAGAAAGAAAATCACCAGCAATTAATGAGATTGGGAGTTGCTGCTGCCTGTTCAGGGAATATCATGTTGTTCTCTTTATCTCTATACTCAGGACTAAAAGGACAAATGGCCGGTCTATTTGGATATCTGAACCTTGCTTTTTTTCTACCAATACTTTTCTACTGTGCCCAGCCGTTTTATAGAAACCTCTGGCGGTCGCTGAAAGCAGGACGTCCGAGTATAGACTTGCCAATTGTCGCTGCAGTAATTATAGGTTTTGTTCTGAGCTTGTTAAATTTAGTCAGGGGCAATGCTGATTTCTACTTTGATTCGCTCTCTATCTTAATCTTTCTACTCCTGGCAAGCCGATATTTTTTGAGTAGAACCCAACAGACATTTGTAAATAGTTCTTATATGCAAACATTTATCGACTCGCAAGTCTGTCAACGTTGGAATAGCGGAAGCAATGAGTATGACAAAATTCCTGCAAGACTTTTAAACGTGGATGACAAAGTACTTATTAAGGATGGTGAACGTGTCCCCGCAGATGGAATGGTCTTAAACGAATGGGTAAATATAAACCCTTCTATCCTTACAGGAGAAAGTCTTCCTCAAAAGCTCTTCAAGGGTTCTGTCATCTATGCAGGCACTCAGGTTGTTGCAGGTTACGCAAAAATTCTGGTAAAACACACTGCCGGCAACAGTCGAATCGGACAGATACTCAAAAAGGTTGAAGAACAGATTTATAATAAAACCCCATTGATTTCATTAACCGACAAGGCAGCACAATATTTCAGTATATTCATCCTTGTAGCAGGAGCAGTCTTTTTCTCATTTTACATTAACGTAGACCCTACTGAAGCTGTTAAACGCACACTCGCCTTAATCATTCTGGCTTGTCCATGCGCATTAGCCTTCGCAACCCCGCTAACGCAAAGTTTATCATTAAGAAAAGCCTCTAAGAAAGGCTATTTAATTAAGAATGCCGAATCACTTGAAAAATTAAACTATGTAAAAAATGTTTTTTTCGATAAAACAGGCACGCTTACTCAAGGTCAATTTGAATTTTTAAAATGGAAATCTCCTAATTTAGAAGAGTCGGGAAATTTTTCTCCTGCCCGGGAAACTCTTAATGCGATATATTCAATCGAGGTTTATTCTCAGCACCCCATAGCCAGAACTTTAGTAAAACATCTTGAAGGGAAATCTGTAAAAAAATTACCTGTCCACTCTTTAACCGAGATCCCCGGATCCGGAATATCCGGAACGATAGACAATGATTATTACAGAATAGTATCAGCATTGCCTGATGAAAATGACAAAGACAATTCTGACATTATATCCAGCCTCATTTCTATATATAAGAACGAGAGCCTTATCGCATTTGCATGTCTGGGAGACAGACTTCATAGTGACGCAAAACAGACAATTGCCCAATTAAACTCTATGGGCATAAAGAGTCACATATTGTCCGGAGACAAAAGTATGACTGTCTCAAGTGTTGCAAAAAAGCTTCATATAGCAAATAAACGGTTTTCCTCGAATCTTACCCCTGAGGAAAAGAACGAAATAATTAAAAATTTCCCTGACTCCTTAATGGTTGGAGATGGTGCAAACGATTCGCTTGCAATGTCTTCAGATACTGTTAGTATTGCGGTGCAGGGAAGCGTGGAGTCTTGTTTGATTGCCGCCGATATATATGTTACCAGCAAAGGTGTTTCACCGGTGAGAGACTTGATCCTATTAAGCAAAAACACCTTTGGCGTTATAAAAAGAAATCTGGTTTTTTCATTTGTTTATAATTTTGCCGGTGGACTTGCGGCACTTTTAGGCTATATTTCACCATTAACGGCAGCGATATTGATGCCCGTTAGTTCGTTAGTTGTATTGTCTTCCTCCGCCTTGGGGACAAAATTTCTGAGAAGATTCAACAAAACGAATTTTTCGCTTAACAATTAAACTAAATTTGATAGAATAACTAATCGGTAATCATTACTGATTAGTTATTCTATCTATTCAATATATTTTATTTTTATAATAAACTTTTTAATAAACAATATTTTGTGTTACATATAATTTTTCGTACAATATCGAAAATTAGGTAATTCTGATGACAATTCTTTACGTTATTATTCCTATTGCGATTATTTTAGTTTCATTTTTCGTCTTTTTTTTCTTATGGGCCGTCAAAGAAGAACAATTTGATGACCTTGAAACACCAGCCCACAAGATGCTAATTGATGACTGGAATGACAAGCCGGAGAAAGTAAAGATATGAAACCAACTCGAAATTATGGGAAAGGAACAGGAAAATGAGCTCTTCGAATGATACCAACTCCGGAATGATACAGGTTAAATATAATGACCAGATAGTCAGGATGTTTACACTGGCAACCATATTCTGGGCAACTATAGCCTTCCTGGTAGGAATTATTGTTGCCTTACAAATGGCAATCCCACAACTTAACGTTACCGGATGGCTGACTTTTGGTCGGCTAAGACCATTACATACTAACGCCGCTCTCTTTGCGTTTGCCGGTAATGCTATCTTTGCGGGTATATATCACTCCACCCAAAGACTTTTGAAGACAAGGCTGTTTTCAGATGGATTAAGCAAACTTCATTTCTGGGGATGGCAATTCATTATTGTCCTTGCCGTAATCACTTTGCCACTTGGCATTTCACAGGGCAAAGAGTATGCAGAATTGGAATGGCCGATAGATCTTGCTGTTGTACTTATCTGGGTTGTTTTTGCCATCAATTTTTTTGGCACATTGGCAAAACGTAATGAAAAACATCTGTACATATCTCTATGGTTTTACATAGCCACTATTGTCACTGTTGCACTTCTCTATATTGTAAATGCTATAAGCATACCGATCAGCCCCTTTAAAAGCTACATAGTCTATGCGGGTATACAGGATGCCCTTATTCAGTGGTGGTATGGACACAATGCGGTGGCCTTTTTCCTGACTACACCGTTTCTGGGCCTGATGTATTATTATATGCCGAAGGCCGCAAACAGGCCCATCTACAGCTATAGACTATCAGTCGTGCATTTCTGGTCTCTCATTTTTTTGTATATATGGGCTGGCCCCCACCATCTCTTAAACACCGCTTTACCCGGCTGGCTTCAAATACTCGCTACCGTTTTCAGCGTAATGCTCTGGGCTCCAAGCTGGGGAGGAGCGGTTAACGGAATACTCACGCTCCGCGGCGCATGGCATTTATTAAGAACGGATCCTATCATAAAATTCTTTGTTGCGGCAATAACCTTTTATGCAATGGCAACCTTTGAAGGCCCACTTTTATCAATAAAGGCCGTAAATTCTCTGGGACATTACACTGACTGGATCATCGGCCATGTGCATTTAGGTACTCTGGGTTGGAATAGTTTTGTAACCTTTGGAATGTTATATTTTATCGTTCCAAAATTATGGCGTACTGAACTATACAGTAAAAAAATGGCAAACATCCATTTATGGATTGGTATCCTGGGAATACTCTTTTACTATGTTTCCATGCTGGCAGCTGGAATTACCCAGGGTTTAATGTGGAGGGCCGTAGATGCAAATGGCCACCTTGTTTATCCTGACTTTGTAGAAACAGTAATCCGCATTATACCTCTATTTCTCTTCCGTGCATTAGGAGGCGTATTGTTCCTGGCAGGTTATGTACTCCTGCTCTATAACATTTACAAAACGATCAAGCAGGCGCCAAAAGAACTGGCAGAAGAAACCGTTCAAGTTAGAATATCCTCATCAGTACCTATTCATCCGGAGCAGGGACATAGGAAACTGGAAGGAATGGCCGCTGCATTTACAATATTAGCACTTATTGCAATTTTAGTCGGCTCCATAATAGAAATTGCACCAACTCTCTCTATTAATAAATATGTTAAAACAGAAAACAAAGTTGAGCCGTTTACACCATTAGAACTGGCAGGAAGAGACATATACATCAAAGAAGGCTGTTATACATGTCACTCCCAGATGATCCGAAAAACACATTCCGATGTGTTGAGATATGGAGCGGCGTCTACAATCGAAGAGTCCATGTACGACAGGCCATTTCAGTGGGGATCAAAACGTACAGGGCCTGATCTGGCGCGGCTTGGTAAAAAATATCCTGACCTCTGGCATTACATGCATATGGAAGACCCGAGAGCAGTTATAAAAGAATCGATTATGCCGGCTTATCCATGGTTAATTACATCAACAATAGATTTTGACAGTTTGCAGAAGAAGGTATCACTTTTTAATAAACTGGGCGTTCCTCATTCCGAAGAAGATCTGTCTGACGCAAATAACCGGGCGAAAGAACAGGCAAAAAAAATTGCGGAAGGGTTAAAAAAACAGGGAGTAAAAGAAGACATATCAGATAAAAAGATTACGGCCTTGATCGCGTATCTCCAGGCCCTTGGCCAGAAAGGAGGAGAGTAATATGAAACAGCTGGCGTTATCCCAATTTAATGATATATATTTAATAGTAATTGGATTCTTTCTCTTCTTCTCTGTCTTTATAGGCGCTATTTTCTGGGTATACAGAAAAGGTTCGAAAAAACACTATGACTATTTATCTCAACTACCACTTCGTGAGGAGAATCGGACATGAGTGAAGATAAAACACAACTTTATGATGATAAAATAATAGAGGGTTACGAATATGATGGTATCACTGAATACGACAACCCCTGCCCTGCCTGGTTAATGTATATTTTCTATTTTACCGCCCTTCTGGCTGTTTTCTTAACCGGCTATTACTTTGGAAGTAACAGCATGAATGAAACTATTGAAGCCTATGCGATAAAATTAAAAGAGGCTCAAACGCAGAAAGAGACACAAACACCTATACAAAAACCGGAAGTCAGCGAAAGTGAACTTTCAGCGCTTTTACAGGATCCTGCTGCTCTGGCAGAGGGAAAGGAAATTTTCGGTGAAAAATGTGCTCTTTGTCACGGAAATTCCGGTGAAGGTATGATTGGACCGAATCTCATTGACAATTACTGGCTGCGTGGTAAAGGGAAGATCAGTGACATAGCGTTTACTATCAGGTCAGGGATTCCTGATAAAGGCATGATTGCATGGGAAGGCAAAATTCCTGAGAAGCAAATCCGGCATATAGCAGCATATATAAAGTCAATACAAGGGACCAAGGTAGATAACACGAAAGAACCTGACGGTGAGCTTGTAAAAGAATAAGATGGGGAAAAGTATTCAAAAACTGCCGGACGACGGCCTTCGCATAAACCAATTCCCAATGGCAGCACATGGGTTCTTTAGAAAATACAGGGACCTTTCTCAATGGATGTTGATCGCTATATTCATCATTCTTCCCTGGATTAAAATAAACGGCCTTCCTGCCATTCTCATTAACTTACCGGCTCGCAGATTTGCATTCTTCGGCCTGAACTTCTGGGGTCACGATGCCCCACTGCTTTTCTTTGTATTAGCGAGTTTCTCACTGGGGCTGCTGCTTGCTACTTCGGTTTGGGGGCGGGTATGGTGCGGTTGGGCTTGTCCGCAGACAATCACTATCGATGGAATCTTCCGAAGGATTGAAACCCTTGTAGAAGGAAATCATATTGCCAGAAAGAAGCTTTATGAAACATCTTTGGAGAAAGAAAAAATAATAAAGGGGGCTATCAAATGGCTTCTGTTTTTCACTATCAGCTTAATCCTGTCACACACCTTTTTTGCTTACTTTACCGGTACCGCTAAACTGGTATCAATGACCCTGCGCCCACCTTCACTAAACCTGACAATCTTTTTAATGGTAAATACAACAACACTGGTAATCCTCTTTAACTTCGGATGGTTCAAAGAGCGGCTTTGCACTACCATATGTCCATATGGCAGACTTCAATCCGTGCTAATGGATGAAGATTCTCTTGTCGTTGCTTATGATGAAAAGAGAGGTGAACCGAGAAAGGG
>JANLHC010000256.1 GCA_024654465.1 Candidatus Scalindua sp. | reverse complement strand
CATTCAGTAGCTCAAAAGACAGCAGAAGTTGCTGGGGGTGGTGAGGAAGCTGTTGTAGAAGAAGCTTCGGTGCCTTATGAAGTTGTAGAATACAGAAACTTCTTTGGTATTGATGGCAGACTTATTGTCTGGATAGTCGCGGAATTACATCTCATGTTTGCCGCTTTTGTGCTGGGTGTGCCAATCTTTGCAGTAATTGTCGAGATAATAGGTGTAAGGAGCAAGGACGCAAGATTTGACAATTTGGCACGCGAATTTACAAAGCTTTTATCAGCGGCCTTTGCTACAACGGCATCATTAGGCGGCTTGATGGCATTTGCTTTGTATGGCTTATATCCAGGTTTTATGCGATATATGACGGATGTCTTTCATCCGTTTATGTTCGTTTATGCGCTTTGTTTCTTTGGCGAGGCGTTTTGCCTTTACGGGTATTATTACTCGTGGGACTTGCTCTCAAAGACAACTAAAGGTAAATGGTTTCATATCTCACTAGGAATTTCCCTGAACCTCTTCGGCACTGCGCTGATGTTTTTAGCAAATTCATGGTCCACCTTTATGATGGCTCCTGCGGGTATTGATATGAAAACAGGTGCCGTAACAAGTCTTTATCATGCTTTTGATAATTTCCTCTGGATGCCTATTAATATCCATCGTTTGATTGCTAATGTCGCTTTTGGAGGTTTTATGGTGGGCGCTTATGCAGCAATCAAATTTATGGGAGCAAGGACTGATGAAGAAAAGGCCCATTATGACTGGATGGGTTACCTGGGTAATTTTATAGGTCTTGGGGCTTTGATACCTCTTCCGTTCGCAGGGTATTATCTCGGAAGAGAAATTTATACCGCCAGTCCGGTTATGGGAAACATTATGATGGGAGGCGCCTTCTCCTGGACATTTATAATACAGGCGATTCTCATTGGAATGTTATTTATCGGCGGTAACTATTATTTGTGGAATGGGATGGAGAGGATTGAAGGGGCAGAACGATACAAGAAATATGTTGTATACATAAACGGGATAATAATTTTCTGCTTTGCCGTATGGTTAACTCCACATAATTTACCGTTGAGTGGTGAAGAGAGGGCTCTGATCGGAGAGCAATATCATCCATTTTCAAAGTTTTTCGGGGTGATGGCAGCAAAAAATGCAGTCGTAAATCTCATGATTTTGGCGACCTTTGTTAGTTTTCTCTTGTATAGAAGAGCAAACAAAGGTGAAATTATGCCCTTTTCAAAACATAGTAAATCAGCAAAAACCGGATTAATTATTACCGCAGGTCTTTGTATTATGTTTCTTGCCTGGTATGCATTGGGACTGACTAGTATAGAATTGGATGAAAATTTAAGGCAATATGTTACTCCTCTTATCGTGTGCCTATCTATACAAATAGCAGCAATAATTGTTGCTATTTGTATGGCTTTTCTAAATAAAGGGAAGTTTGCTCAAGCCTTTTTATTAGGCATGACGACAGCTTTAGCCGTGATTTATTTGGCATATTATGGTTTTGTCGTAATGGAAAAAGCAAATATCGTTCTAAGGTATCTGTCCGTTGCGCAGGTTTCAATAGTCATAAGTTGTTTGATAATGACTGCCGTTATGGACGTTGTTCTCTTTAAGAATGCTAAGGAAGTGGGACATATACAATGGGGGAAAATACCTCTAAGGGCACAGTATGCGTTGCTATTGCTTTGTGTGGCAATTGTTACACTGATGGGATTGATGGGCTTTATTCGTTCGGGTCTGAGAATGAATTGGCACGTTTACGGGTTTATGCAAGATACATCTGCAGGGGCGTTTACACCAAGTATATCATATATGGGTTGGGTAACATGTTTAATTGTGGCGCTTTTTCTCGGTCTGGTAACGTTTGTATTCTGGCTCGCGGGCCTTGGAGATAAAAAGAGAGAAAAGCAATCTTATGTTTTTGCAGCTAATAGAGGAGAGATTATAAAAGGGAATAGGAGCTTTGTTAAAGCAACTGTTTTCTCGTTTCTTATTTTAGGCTTTTTTGCATATGTTTGTATATACGTAACTGGAATATCCGGCGATTCAGGTGGTGGAGGGGCTACTGGAGTCAATCCCGAGGCTGGTGAGAAGATATACTGGGGAGATGGCCAGTGCCACACGTGTCATAGTATTGGCACATCCGGAAGTGCGACGAGAGGCCCGAATCAAGAAGGTCTTGCATTAAAGGCTGAGGAAACAGCAAAAAAGAGAGGCTTGGGTTCCGGATTGGAATATATGGTTGAATCTATAGTATCGCCGGACGCATACGTAGTTGAAGGGTATGATAAAATAATGCCAAAAGTATATGATCCTCCAATAATGTTAGGACGTGAGAAGATTATGGCGGTGCTTTCATATTTACAAACACTGGGAGGGGAGTCGGATATTGACGCAATAATGAAGTTTAAGGACAAGATTCCGGAGGCATCAAAGGATAAGGTAATTGCATGGACCCCTCCAATAGAAGTAGACCCGTCTGTAGGCGCAAAGCTCTTTTTTGATGATACACTGGATGCTGCATGTTCAAAGTGCCATATGGTAAACGGAAAAGGTGCAAAGGTCGGTCCTGATCTCACCGGTATAGGAGCAGTGCAGACACCACAATATCTGATAGAGTCAATCCTCAAACCAAGTGAGATAATAGTTAAGGGTTTTGAGACTATGTATCTGATAACGACCGATGGTATGGTCTATAATGGTATTGTTCAGAGTCAGGATGAAGAAGAAATTGTATTGTTGGTTGATGAAGAGGGTGAAATAGCGGAATATGTTTTCTATCCGGATGAAATTGCACAAATGCAAAAACAAGATATATCAATGATGCCTGGTAATTTTAGTAAAATGCTAACGACAAACGATTTTTATGGAATGATTTCATATCTGTTGAGTTTGAAATAATATTATCGATAAAAAAGTTTTATGAGAGGTCTTTTGTAAATGATAAAGAAAAAAAATTCGTATTTGATGATATGGGTTATTGTCTCTTTCATTATTGTATTTGTCGTAATAAAATATATTTCTCCCTATATTTTCATGGTATTGTTGGCAAAGGGACATTCTATGCCAACACCGAGTACTCTAATTATATGGTATATGATTTTAGCCGTTTTAGGAGGGTTGATATTTGTTTCGACAAGCAGTGTAAGATGGGAAAATTTCTTAAGTTTTGTATTGCCGGCAGGTGATGATAGTACAAAAAAGATACTCCAAATTACCATTATCGTGGCATTTCCACTTTTAGTAGGATGGTTTGTATATTCCGGGACTGCTCCCGGGACAGCATCGCCTGTAGAATTGCGTATTCAGCATCCTACTTTACCTCAAAAGTTTGAAAACATTAAAAATCCTTATACGCACGTAGACGAGGAGGCGAAAAGAAGATGTATAGAAGAGGGAAAGATAATGTATCAACAGAATTGTCGTCCGTGTCATGGGTCTAAAGCAGATGGAAATGGTCCTTTTGCAAATTCATTTCGTTTAAGGCCTATTAATTTTACTGATCCTGGTACGATAGCAACAGTAATAGAAAATTATGCTTTTTGGAGGATTAAAGAGGGAGGGCCTGGCCTTCCCGGAGTGTCAACACCGTGGGATTCCGCTATGCCTGCATGGAAAGATGCTCTAAATGACGAGCAAATCTGGAAAATTATAATGGGTGAATACAAAACGGCGGGAGTTGTGCCTCGTCAGACGGAAACGTTAGAACATTAAAATAAATTTGGTATTGAATAATAACAATGAGAAAAAAAACATTTGTCATTTCGTGTTTTGCATTAGCATATTTTATAATTAGTTATATTTTCGGTTTTAATATGACTATTTTTGCTGATTCATTAGCGCCTGACCCTCTCCTTTTGGAGTTGGAAGAGTTGTACAGAGGGGAGAAACAGTATAAGCAATTGCCTTTTGAACTTGAGGACCCTTATAAACGTCCTAAGAATGGCCCTGCTCTTAAGAACGTTATACATAAGGCGAATAGAGAATGGCTTAAAAAGTGGATATCAAACCCTAAGGGCGTAGTACCTAATGCAAAAATGCCAAGACTTATGCTTAATGATGATGAAATCGAGGCTGTCCTTGCATATTTAGCTAGTATAGCAGATAAAGAGCTACCCGAACAGGAATGGGATTCGTATCTGATGAAATCATATGAGGAGATGAGTGACGAAGAGTATGAAAAGATGGATGAGCTGGTTTCAGGAGGCAAGGCAGTTTGGGGACGTGCCAGATGTAATTTGTGCCATCCGGTAAAAGGAAGGGGTGGCGCTGTGGGCGTAGGACCGGACCTTGGAACAATTTCTGAAAAAGTAAATCGTGATTGGTTGTATCTTTGGATCAAAGAGCCGAAAAGCTATTTTCGTTATTCTCAGATGCCGAGATATAGATTTGATGATAAAGAGTTAAGAAAATTGGTGGAATTTATCATGAGGGACTGGGATTTTAAATCGGAGGAAGATGACGGTGATGATGGGGAGGGGAGTGGAGAGGAAGAAACAGTAGATAAAGATGAAGTAAACGAAAGTGCAGTTATAGAGGAAGATATAGAAGGTCAATCCTCAATAATTCCGGATGGTACACTTGTTGAAAGAGGTAAAAGAATCATTGAGCTAAAACGATGCTTCCTTTGTCATGAAATTGAAGGTATATCCGAATTGTTGCCGGTTAATGAAAAAGAGGACAAACCAAAAGAAGCTTTTGAGGGGTTGTTAAATGATATTATGTGTTTGACCTGTCATAATATCCAGGGTAAAGGTGGTGCTTTTGCTCCTGTTTTAACTCATGAGGGAAGTAAACTCAAGGAGACATGGATAAAGAGTTTTCTTCAAAGTCCGGACATAATACGTCCATTATTGAAACAGATGCCAAGGTTTAACATCAGTAGTGAAGAGGCTGAAACAGCAGTGAAATTCATTGAGGAATATTTTGTAAGTGATGAAATTCCTATAGCAAAATTTGCTGATGTTGAGTCTACAGAAGAGGAAATAGGCAAAGGGAGAGAACTGTACGATGCAAAAGGTTGCAGGAGTTGTCATGCGATAAGTAGTGGAGGTGTGGTCGGCCCTAATCTGCAAAGGGTTGGTGACCGACTTGAAAATGGCTTTATCTTTTACCATTTGAAAGACCCGCACAGGGAAATGCCGGACGCAGTGGAACCCAATTATAACCTTACTGACGAAGAGGCGATGGCAATAACACATTTCTTAATCTCTTGTAGGAGTAAGAAATAGATTGGAAGGTGTAAGAATGTTTATGAGAAATTATGTAACCGGTGTCATATGTTTCATCTTTATGATAGGAATTGTTTTAAAGATTGCTAATGGTTCAGAAGAAAAAGAACCATTTATAACATTAATGGAAAAAGAAAAAGTTTATTTGGCCACATCGAAAAGCACATTTCAATACTATTGTGGACCATGTCATGGTGAAAATGCCGATGGTAAGGGTATATTCTTTACCATAGACCTTGAGCCCCGTCCAAGAGATTTGACTGATGTGGGATATATGTCAGAATTGACAGATGATTATCTACAAAATTTTATTACAAATGGTTCTGCAGCAATGGAGAAATCAGATTTGTGTCCTCCATGGGGTGGTACACTTGAGGAGAATAAGATCAAGGGTATTATCTCATTTTTACGAAGTTTGACTATTGCAAAAACAAGGGCGGGAAATAGACCTGCTGAGCAAAAGGCGGGAAAGGAAGAAACCGTGAAGGTCTCTTCAGGGGAAACGCAAGGAACTCCAAAAGCGATTATATGGAGTATTTTAATTGTGTCTTGCTCATTCCTTGTATTTGCTGCAATAAATGAATGGAAGAAACTGAACATAGAAGAGGTTTCAAAGAACAATAATTCTAAATGTTAGGAGTTGGGGGGGGGG
>JANLHC010000363.1 GCA_024654465.1 Candidatus Scalindua sp. | reverse complement strand
ATAGCAAGTTTAAAGTACATCATTCCCGAATAGTGAACAGTATCGAACTTATCAACCTGTATTTTAAACCATTTACTATGGACCCGATACACCCAATCGTGAGCAAATACAATAAACAGAAACCAGTAAAGCAGCAATCCCATGTTTATTACGGAACACCATCCCAGTAAGGAACGAACAGTTTCAATAGCCATGTTTCCCCCTTTTTATTTACGGCATTTAATACATTATTTTGTTGTTTATCTCCTGCATTCCTGGCTTCCTTATAGTTGTTTCTTTTATAGCTACTAACACTAATTTCTTATAAAGAAACCTAGTAATGAAAATAAAAGCCGGCGAATGTACAACGCATATCTACCTACTCCATTTATAACAAATTGGCCATGCATAATAAAAACAAAGAAAAAATAATTATAAGGAAGCCAGGAAACCAAGAGACTATTTAATTAGCAAGAAATCGGGAGGCACCATATCTATATAATTGACTTAGCTTTGCAGGAACGTATCTAAATCATTAATTATTTGAAAACCTTACTTATTTAAAAACAAGTAAAACTATTTTTTTGGAGAAAGAAAGACGCGAATTTCACGGATTGGCAATAATGCACGTCGGGTAAACAAAAGGTTGACGATTTGAGTATTACGATTTACGAACGACTAATTTGGACGCAGATAAATACTGATAAACACAGAGGTTAAAGGCAACGAAAAAAAAGAGAAATTTATGCTTGACTTTTACAATCTGTTATACTATATACGTTAATAATCTCATAGCGCACTACGACATGTAGTGCCTTAGTGCGGTTTTTAAATATAATGTGCGGGGCTCTTGCTCACAAATAAAATCCTACTCTATAATCGAGTAACTTGGAGATAATCCCCGCCATAAACTTCTTTCAGTATAGATATAAATCTATTCATGTTTCAAAAAAACCCTTCTACAGGCATCAATTACTTCCGGATCATATAGTATACCGCTGTCTTTAGACAACTCATCAAAAGCATCATGTATACTATAAGCACGTCTATATGAACGAACGGAAGTCATAGCTTCGAGGGCATCTGCCACGGCAATGATCCTGGCTTCGAGCATAATATTATTTCCCGAAAGGCCTGCAGGGTAACCTGATCCATCAATTTTTTCGTGGTGCTGAAGTACAATCTCTGGAACACGATCCGGAAGCTCCAACTTACATAGCAGATCATAACCATGTTGTGAATGGGTACGCATTAATTCCACATCCTTATCAGAAAAGATCCCATTTTTTCTGAACAACTCATCATCCATGCTTACCATGCCGATATTATGAAGCATCGCGGCCATACAAATTACATCAATCTGCTCCTTTTCTAATCCCATCTCCTCGGCGATATAGCATGAAAGAAAGCACGTTTCCTCTTGATGTTGAGATGCATACGGATCCTTCCTCTCAACTACTGACACCAGAAACACAACTATCTTCCATAGTGTTTCCTGCTTTCTTCTTTCTTCCTGAAGTAAGGACCCAACTCTTTTGTGTATAATTTTATCAAGATTATAACCGGTCATTAATGGTAATTTTGTAATCTGCTCGTGTTCTCCGATAAGCTGATGTGCCTTCCTATGGCGGTATAGGCCCAACGCAATCAACCTTTGCAACTCACATTCCTTGAAAGGTTTTACTACAAACCCGACAGGATCAGTTTTTTTTGCTCTATCGAAAATACAATCATCACTGTGCCCAGTTAGGTATATTACTGGAATATAGAATCCTGAGCTTATCCTCTCAGCGACATCAATACCATCCATATCACCCTGCAGCATTATATCCATTATAATCAAATCAGGATGTATAGATTCCAAAACCTTAATTGCCTGTTCACCAGATACCACTTGTGAGATAACACTAAATCCCATCTTTTCGATACATCTTTGCACACACATGGCGTCAACAGGGTTGTCCTCAACAATCATTATCTGTGCATCTGACATATTTTATCCTTCTTGCAACTATTTAGGTCAATTTCACCTAAGAGGCCGCCCTGATCGGTGCATCCAATCCCTGCTCGATAATCCATTCAGGAAGTTCCGGTTTTCTGGTTTTAGCCTTTTTGCTAAACGGACCCCATAACAATGTGAGAATATCTGAGATTGTCATATACCGGCTGAACTTGCGAAGGAGCCTGAATGTGGCCACAGGACGAAGGAGTAGCATATAACTAAACAACAACATATACCCCTTTTTTCTTGCCTGGTGGACTACTTCGCTCGGAAGAATTGTTGGATCGATGTCTGAACATTTAAACCACTTATGCCAATCACGGTCATCATCAATAATACCCATTTCTACATATTCCTGCCATAGAGGAGTCCCACGGTAAACACATAATCGACTAAAGCTAAATGTGTCAAGTTTAAGCCGGACGGCAAATCGAAAACTCTCCAGAATGTCTTTAACGGTTTCATCTGGCGATCCGATCAGGAAAAACCCATGCGCAGTTTCAATTCCGTCTTTTTTGGCCTGTTTTACGGCATATTCTATCTGTTCAACAGTCTGGCCCTTTTTCAGGCGGTTGAGTACTTTCTGTGTTCCGGCTTCAACGCCAAAGGCAAGAAAAGTGCAGTTAGCCTTTACCATCAATGGTAATTCCTCAACAGCCAGCGAATCAACTCTGCCCTCGCATCCCCAATGAAACGCCAGCTTTTTGTCAATGATACCGTTGCAGATGGTCTCTATGCGTTTACGCTGCATCAGAAAATGGTCATCGGTCAGGTAGATTTATCTGTAGCCTTCATCATTCAACTGCTGCATTTCCTTCAGGACATGCTCAGGTGAGCGACTCCGCCACTTGCCCCTTGCGAGGGATGGGATATCGCAATAAATACATTGGAAAGGGCAGCCGCGTGTAGTTTGCATGGTGCAAAAACGATCGAGAGAAAGAACAGCCGGTGCATCCATTGGCATCGATTCGATATATTCGACAGGTAAGCTTTTACGGTCAGGATAAGGAAACTGATCAAGATCACTGATCAGGGGGCGATCAGGGTTATGGACCACTTCATCATTAGATCGCCAGGTAAGACCGCCGACTATTTTCAAATTATCCAGGTTGTCGAGGTACTCAGGAATGAGCTCTTCACCTTCACCCCTGCCAACGCAATCGATGTATGGCACATCTTTCAGTATCTTAACAGCATTCACCGTTGCAAAAGCGCCTCCGACAATAATGGGTGTTTCTGGCGCCGCCTTCTTCAGCCGTTGCGCCATACTCTTCATAACGAGGTACGCAGTCGTTGAAAGAAATGAAAGGATAATTATATCAGGTTTTTCATCTTTCACGGCCTGCTCGATATGCTCTTCTTTCATCTGTGGATGGCAGGTATCAAACATGGTTACCTCGTGTCCGTGACTGCGGATTACCGGTGCCAATGTCTGAATGCCAAGCGGTGGGAAAGCCATCACCTCAATGCGGTCACTGTTCCCCGATTTCCTGAGTTTTTCAGGAAGAATATTGTAATAGTCCTCGTCACGGATGTAAATCAGGTAAATCTTCATAAACTAATTTTTTGATTTAGAAATTTTATTTCTTATATCTTCCCTACTTCAGATTCGAGTATCCAGCCTGTTTTCGACTCGCTCTCTGTCTTGCCTTCATCGTCATGAACGACTTCTACATCCACGAAGACATAAACCTTGTACCACTTATCTTTTTTCTCTTCTATCCTTACCTCAGCACCTTCATGTATCTTAAACCTGGGTTCATACTCTTCGCCCGGGCCGTATCTTATATTGCTCTCGTTCACAATCACCACTCCCATTTCCACCGAATGATTATATGCCTTTAAGCCAAGAGAAATGACCAGCACAAGAAAACAGGATGCGAAGATAATAATTATCTTTTTAATCCATTGTTGCCTTAGAAAGATGATAGAGAGTATCGATGCAATGAGCGCTAGATAGATGTATATTGTAATGGCAGTAATCTCGTTCAGGTTAAGATAGAAATACCAGAAGCACGCAACCTTAATGATCTCCGGTTTCTGACCAATTGTTTCTCTATCAACAAAATCACGTTTTAATAAGTTTATGTTTGCCTCTATGTCAGTATTTCTCGGAAGCAGTTCCTCTGCCCTGCGGTAATACATGATTGCTTTCCCCGGCATACCCAGCCGGTAATAGGAGTTGCCCAGGTTGTAGTATATCTGTCCGTTTATAAAACCGGATTCAAGCAGTTGTTCGTACAGGTTGACCGCTTGCTCAAAATTCCCAACAGCATCTTCCTTCTTCCCTTCAGCCATTGCCTTTTGTCCGGCACCATATTCCTTGTTTGCTCTGAAAAAAGTATCGGCCTCATTATCACGTGCAAATGCTTCAGCTAAATAACCCCCTTCAAAGAGAAATACAAAACTTAAGATAAAAATTATCAGTATGTTTTTTTGTCTCATAATTGTTTTTCCAGATGCATTATAACTTTTTCTGCGGTATCCAGCGTTGATTCCATCTGCTCCCTGGTCAATTGGCCGGAAGAAAACCTGCCGTAATCACAGGACTCAAGACACTGCCTGAGTTCCTTTATTACATCATTAGATACACCACGTTTTTCCAGTATATCGTAAATATTGTCTGATGTGACAGCCGCCGGTGTTACATTTAACTTGTCCGCGATATGTTCAAGGATAGTCCTGGCCAGTGTGGTATAAAACTCGGACGAATTATCAAGTTGCAAAAGCTCTCGCGCGTTTGAAAGATGCTTCTGAGCATGGGCCATCGCACGTTTCTTCCTTGCATAACCCACATCGGTATGCAGTAGTTCTCTTTGCCTCTGCACATAAATACACGCTACCACAATAAGTATTGGTATTATAAAAACAATGGCCAGAAGAAGTGGTCTCTTATATATAGCAAAACCCTGATTCTTAAATGAGTATAAGTCAGACATGATGGGCAGTATGTCTTTGGTTAATATTTTAACCTGCCCCTTCGCCATCCCGGCACCTTCAATAGACAAGTGTATGGGGATTTCTATATCAGAGTGCTCTACCTCAATAGGAATCGGCTCGTAAGTAAGCGTTTTATATTTCTCAAGGTCAGGGTCAAAGTAACTGAATGATATCCCGGGTATAACGTCATTACCTTCACTCTGCGGTTCAATTACCTTATTGAAAAGCTTTTCGCCCTTTATGCCGTCCCCTCTGTCGGTTATTGTCACCTTAGCATCGAAATCGTAAGCCTTAAAGTTTTTCATACCATCAGGAGCGAGTAACGGTTCGCCTATTGTCTGAATATTCCCCTCTCCCCGAATATTTATAGTTAATGTTATCGGATCACCAACCTTTACTTTTGTGGGTTTTGCAAGAACGTTCATGGTATACTTCCCTACCGCACCAGTAAAATTTTCAGGCTTGCCGACAGCCGGCAGTGGTTTTATTATCAACTTTACCGGTTCCGTGCTCCTTTCCACAGGATACCTCCGTCCACTTCCACCCATAAATTCATCAAACAGAGAACCCCTGGATCTTTGCTGCCTGATAATAATATTACATTTAAAACTTGCGGGAGGTATCTCTATTTTACCGGAAACAAGAGGGAAAAGCGCCGTACGAAGCTCTATTACATTATAAAGTATTCCATCACGCACCTCTTCATAGCGTCTCTCCTCACCAAGTTTCTCCGCGAGGAAGCTCTTTGTTGAGGCAGCAACATAATCAAGGTCTTCTATCGGCAATCCTTTCTGGAAGTATAGTTTAAAGGATTGTATTATCTCTTCATAAATATAGGCTTCCGCCTTGTCAGTTGTAAGCTCAACAAACACCATTTTATTTATATCTACTCTTTGCCCACTTGTATCACTCTTTTCATCTATAACGCCTTCAAATGGTGTTCTTTCTACCACCTCAATCCTGATTGAATTTGATGTGTATGTTTTGCCCTTATATTCTAAAGTCACCGGATCTATCTCAAATTCACCCTTTTCTCTCGGACTGAACCCATACATAAAACCTCGAAAAACCTTGACAACGTTGTTTATTATCGTTGTTTGTGTTGACACACTCGGCCCATACATCAAGGAAAAACTTTCAGGCATGGATAACTTCGGTATATCCGTATCAAAAGCCCCCTCTACACCAACCGTAAGACGGATATGTCCGCCAACTTCAACCCTGTTTTTATCCACGCTAATTACAACTTTTACCTCTTTTGCGTAGGCAGTTGAAATCACATTAAGCATGAACATAAAAATTATAATTGGAAAAACTTTTCTCATCATATTTTACCAGTTCTTCTCTGTCTCAAATTGCGCAGATTCATTTTCTTTTTCCTGCATCTCCCTGGCGGATTCCTCTGATTGCTTCAGCGCGTCAAGGATCCTTTCAGCTTCTTCCTTTGTCATCTCCTTTTTTTCTTGAGGCTGAGGAGGTGACTCTTTCTTTTCCTCTTCAGGCGGCTGCTCCTTTTGCTGTCCACTCTGATTACCTTTATCTTCCTTTTCCTCGTCCTGTTTTTGTTGCTGCTGCTGCTGATCCTGCTTCTGTTCCTGATCTTCAGGATCTTTTTCCTCCGGAGGTTGGTCCCCCTGCTTTTGTTCTTCCTGTTTGTCCTCTTCTTCCTTGTCCTGTTTCTCCTGCTCTTCCTGATCCTGCCTTTCCTGTTGCTCCTGCTTCATCTCTTCCATTTTTTTCTGCACAAATTCATAATTATATTTCGCATCCTCTTTAATCCCTTTTATTTCATCATCCTTTTTGTCTGCTTTATTTCCTGCCAACTCGATGGCCTTCTTATAAAAATCCAGTGCCTCGTTGAGTTTACCCTGCTTGTAAAGAGTGTTCCCCATATTATAATTGGCTTTTGCCTTTAAGGTACTATCTTTTGAACGCAAGACATTTTTATACGCTTTTTCAGCCTCAGGAAGCTTGCCCTCTTGAAAATGGGTATTTGCGATATTAAAATCCAATGTATCTGACTTCGGTAGATGTAACTGCGCGTCAGCAAACTTACTTATTGCCTCGTCATACGATTTTTCATTATAAAGCCGTATCCCTTCTTCGTTCATATCTGAAGCGGGGTCTATCCAACCTACTAGCATTGCAAAAGACAGCAATGCTATAAAAATTTGTTTTATACTTGAATTATTCATAAAACACCTCTATTCCACACTTCCTCTATCAAGCGAAGTCTTACGCTTTCTGGTCCGTTCTCCGATCAGTGATTCCAATGTGATAAGGATAAGTGCTATAAACAATGGAATCTGGAATCGGTTCTCATATAATTTTATCTTCCTTCCACCTAATTGTTTCTCCTCCATATTGCCAATTATATTTGTATAAATATTAGCCAAACCCCATTGTGTTCCGTATGCGGGAGTATACGCGCCTCCCGTTTCAAGGGCTATCTTATTTAAAAGTATTTCGTCAAGATGTGTTTTGACAACCTGTCCTTCCCTGTCTTTTAGTAACGTCTCATTACCTTTAGCATTTTTCAGCTTAATATAAGCACCCTCTTTCTTACCAACTCCGACCGTATAAACAACTATACCCTGCTCCTTCGCGGCCTTTGCCATTTCCATAGCATTCCCCTGATGGTCTTCTCCGTCAGTAATAAGTACGATTGCCTTATGCTTTTTCAGTTTGCTGCTAAACGCTGACATGCTCTTTTTTATCGCCTCACCGAATGATGTACCACCAACAGGAATCAGACTGGTATTAATATCATCCAGAAATAGATTGAACGCACCATAATCAAGAGTCAACGGACACTGAAGAAACGCGGTCCCCGCGAACGCCACTAAACCAACCCTGTCACCGTCAATAACATTTATAAGATCACTTATCTCTCTTTTTGCCGCTTGTAATCTGTTTGGCTTAATGTCATCTGCCAGCATACTACGAGATGTGTCTACGGCAACAACAATATCAATCCCCCTTCTCTCCACATCTTCCCAATGGTATCCCCATTTTGGCTGCACCAGAGAAAATATAATAAAGAGTAGTGCCGTAATAACAAAGACAGCCTTTATCTTCTGCTTCCTTTTGCTTACAGACGCTACAATGCTATCCATCAATTCGGCCCGGACAAATTTCTTTATCGCATTTTGCCTGTTTTTATAAAACGCAATATAAACCAACACCATAATAAAAACAATTGGCAGCAGATAGAGATAATTAATATTTTCGTATTTCATACTTATTTAAATAAGACACAGATTTTTGCTGATAGACACAGTTAAAAAAAAAATTATGTAAATTGGATTCCTTGCGAAAGCAAGGATTATTCTGGAATCCTCCCGAAATGGAGGCAACCTTGCTTTCGCAAGGAATCCAAGTGTTTAACTAATTTGTCATGGAATTCTCCTGAACCTTGTATTTGCAAGTACAACTTCAAAAAGAAATATTCCCAACGCGGGAATTAGCAGGTAAGGAAAAAGCTCACTATACTCAGTGTACTTGGCCTCCTCCATTTTGGTTTTCTCCAGGCTGTCAATCTGCCGGTAAACTTCTTTCAAAGAGGCTGTATCCGTTGCCCTGAAGTACTTACCGCCGGTAATCTTTGCAATTTCTGTCAAACCCTCTTCATCAATATCAATCTGTATAGACCTGTACGTCTTCAATCCGAAAAGGTTTTCGACAGGATAAGGCGCAAGTCCCTTTGTGCCTGCCCCGACTGTATATATCTTCATACCAAATGTTTTTGCCAGTTCGGCGGCAGTTAGCGGATCAATCCTGCCGGCATTGTTACGCCCATCAGTCAGAAGAATCACCACTTTACTTTTCGCTTTGGAAGATTTAAGCCTGTTTACGCATACGCCTATGGCAGAACCGATTGCGGTACCATCCTCAACCATTCCGATCTCTACTTTTTCAAGAAACTGTAGTAATACATCATAATCAAGTGTCAAAGGACATTGAGTATAAGCCTGTCCGGCAAAAACCACCATTCCTATTCGATCGTTTTCACGCCATTCTATAAAGTCTTTTACTACTTCTTTGGCAACGTAAAGGCGGTTCCTCCTTTTGTTTTTCAAATTAAAATCTTCTGCAAGCATGCTGCCTGAAACATCCAACGCCAGAACTATGTCGATACCCTCTGTAGTAACCTTTGAATGTGCCTTTCCTGACTGTGGCCTCGCAAGGGCGAATACCAGCAAAATAATTACCAACACCCTCAATGCGATCAGAATGTGTCTATACTTAACGGAACTTCCCTGTTCTATCCTTTTAAAATAATTGAGAGAAGAAAACCTCAAATTCCCGCTATCTTTTCTAAAAATGTAATTAGCAAGTATAAGCGGGACCAGGATGATAATTAAACACAGAATTAATGGATCTTTTAAAATTATCATATTTTATCTATTAACATTTTTAATTTTGACAGGATTACAGGATTCATGAGGCATATAGCAACACCATCGAAACCTCCAGCGTAATGAGACCACAACAAGTGACTATCAAAAGTGCCACTTAAGGAACATATTTTATATTTTCTTTTTGCATCTGAAATGCCTTTTACACGCTTAGATACGTCAGTTTCCTCTTTTTCTTTAGTAAGAATATACAAACGAACCTTCCATCGGTGCATTTAAATTTTTCCAGTCAGCACAATGAAACCTTTTGTTTATAATAATGTCAAAAGCAAATGCAATTTGAGATGCAAGTCTAAATTTATATGCTTTCATTTATATCGTTTAAACATTAATAAAACTTCTTATGTTGAAGAGAAAGAGATATATTCTGGTTTATCCTGTTATCCTGTCTAATATTATTATTTAATGAGTACTTGCTCTTCCTGCAAAACTTCTCTGGTTTCATCAACCAGTTTTTTTGCCGAGCTAAATGAATTTTCTATTTCCCGTCCGTCAGGGCCATACGCGGCAAACTTTACCATGTCGCAGTGTTCCAGAAAATTTCCAACGAGCTCTTTATGCACTCCTGTTAACCTGTCAGTAACCGTCATCTCTGCCAGGAACTCTTCTGTTGTTCTTTCAGGAGCCATCAGTTTAAACCTGTTCTCGATATAGTGCCTGACTATATTCGACAGACGATAATAATATTCCTTTATCTGGCCCTTCGATATCAGGTTCATGGTCTTTAAACTTTCAAGGTCATTATAGGCAATCTGATGGGCGGATAGGGGCTCCGGTATAGACTCCGTCTCTATCTGTTTTCTGTGATATATATAATGTAAGACAATAGCTGTCAGTATTAAAACTCCAAAAACTATTGCAATAATGATGTATAGCTTAAAATATCTTTTGTCCAATGACACTGGAGGTTTGATACCCCTTACATCACTGGCATCTGCATCCAGCATGGTTACAACTTCAATAAAGATTTCCGGTGTCTTT
>JANLHC010000354.1 GCA_024654465.1 Candidatus Scalindua sp. | reverse complement strand
TGATACGCACAAATATTTCTACCTATAACAATAAATGATTGCCTGAGTTTGAATTTATCTATAGCATCCTGCAATACTTGCTTCCCTATAAGGACGTGTCTTTTCATCTCTTCATACTCTTCCTCAGTCAGTTTTCCTTCTTTTAACAGGATTGAATCTCGTATTCCTACTTTCCCAATATCATGCAGGGGGGCAGCATCATAAAGGTCTTCAATAAACTCATTGGTAATGATTCTTCGGTATTTTTTATGATTGCGCAACTGTTTCGCCAGTACCACGGAGTATTTTCTTGTCCTTTCCAAATGTTGCCCTGTTTCAGGATCTCTCCATTCGGCAAGTTCAGCAAGAGAAAAAATGATGGCCCTTTGCGCTCCCATTAGCTCTCTGAATCTCAAGAGATTTAGATATCCAATAATCAAGATTAGAAATAGAAATAAGGCAAGAAGTATTATGGCCACCACTATCAATCTTTGTAATAATGCTTTCAGCATAGGGTGTTTGTGGAATATTGCCACGACTAATTTCTTGCCGGGAAGAAGCTCTACATCAGAATAGTGAATAGTTTCATCATTTGAAATATCTATCCAACCGGAACTGTCGCTAAAATCATAATGAGACTTATTAAGGCTAATAGATCCATCTGCTCTTAACGAAATTAAATCTCCTTCTTCAGTCTGAATAAACGCATTCTCAGGTAGAATCTTAAGAAGCCTTGATAAATACATATTCATAGCCAGAATCCCTTTTTTTTCGTTTTTAGAGTTAAACAAAGGCATAGCTAACTCTATCATGGGAAAGTTCTGTTCAGCTATCTCTTCCCGCCTAATTCCTGAGTGTATTGGTGATACGTAAATCTGATTGTTATACAGCTTTATGGCTTCCTGGAAATAGTCTTTGTTCTTCCTATTTTGTAATTGTGTTTTAGGAACAATTACGGAGGTACCATCCTGTTTATTATCAATTCCAATTACTTCAGATCCCGCAGAATCTATAATTCTGATTTGATAATAATGTTTACAAACTTTCGCGAACTCGTAAAGTAGCTTTTCAACTTCACTTCTATAATTTATAGATTCATAATTACTGTTTACATATTCTCTAGTGCTTGAAATATTCATCAGGAAGTACAAATCATGCTCTAAGTCAGCAAACAAAACTCTAATATTCTCCTTTGCAGAGAGTAGTTGTGAAACGGCATTACCATGTCTCCATTTTGCTTCTCGCTCATATATCTGGTTTACACCAAAATACAGGACTGATCCAAAAAGGATAAAGAGAGTTGCAACGATTGATAAAAAGGTCTTGTTTTGTTTTATAAGCTTCCTATTCATGCGTTACGGTTTTTTGGATAATTCTACACCAACTACTCTTTCTAACCCTGCCAGGTTTATGCCAAAATCAGCAATAGCCCTGTAATATGCAAGGTTAAAAGCAAGCAAGACTCTCTGGCTGTCAATAAGATTCAAGAAATCGACCTGGCCTGCCTGGTAACCGATCTCTGCCGCTTTAAGTGACTGTACCGCCTGTGGTATAATACTTCCTTTGTAAAGATTAACCAACCTCTCTGCTGTCTGTAACCTGAAATGGAAATCTTTCACCCCAAATAGTGTTATATTTTCCATGTTCTTATATGCCCTTTCGCTGGATTTGAGCCTGGCACCCGCCTCTCTCACGCCCGCATCATATTTCCTTTTCTGAAAGATAGGTACGTTTATGCTCAATGTCCCCGTATATGTGTCCCTGCCCTCTCCAACCGGTGATGACATTACGTTCGTTGGTAAATCATTAATTAAATTATAATTAAACCCGAACGTAAAATCAGGATAGTACTGTTTTTTTGAAAGTTTATAAGCGGCTTTGTCTCTTTCTATCCTGTATTTAAAAGTTTCGAGTTCAGGGCTGATCTTCTTTGCCTCTTTATAAAGTTCCGCAATTGAAACATCAAATTCAGTAATATCAACCTCTTCCGGAATACCAAGTGGTGTTTCGGGATGTTTATTTAATAAGGTATTTATCCTTGCCATTGCGGTTTCTTTTAACTGCTCCAGTGTGATTAATTCGTTCATTATATCGGAAAGTTCTACCTGCGCCTTTAATACATCCTGTTGAGTAGCTTTAGCCGTGGCGTATTTTATTTCTGCAATCTTTACAAATCTTTGTAAAAGTTCTCTGTTTTCCTCGTTTATACGTATTGACTTATGCACCCAATATAATTCATAAAATGCCGATTTGGCGTTTGCTACAATATCTCTTTCCAATGCTCTATACCTTTCTCCGATGGCATTTGCCTCATTCTCAGCAACCTCTCCCCTTAACCTGAGTTTGCCAAAGAACGGTATCTTCTGTGATGCCATAAAACCAGCCTGCACCTCTCCCACACGTGTTTGTGTTTGTTCACCATAATAAGTGAATCCTAAATTCGGATCATCTAAAGCGCGAGCCTGCGGTACTCTTTCTTTTGACGCATCCCAATTCAATTTAGCTGACTTGAAATCAGGATTTGATCTTAATGCTTCGTCTATAACCCACCTTATTCTCAAAATGTCGTTCTTGTCTTCTGTTATCTCTGTCATCTCTTCCGATAACGCAATCTCCGTAAATACCGCGATAATAAATAA
>JANLHC010000353.1 GCA_024654465.1 Candidatus Scalindua sp. | reverse complement strand
TTTGTTCATGGATCTTATTTTACTTAGTCTACGCTCACACTTGCTTCTAGAATTTGAAATATGCCGTAACATTTCTGTTTTTCTTTGAGCTGAGATGATTCTCCTTTCAAGTCTGTTTTTTTGAAATGAAAAATATAAACTTATTCCTGAGATTAAAAAAGAAAGTGCGGTAATAGCAATTGCTATTTTATTCATTTGCGTACTCCACAATTAAAAAAATATAACTAAGAAAAACCACTCATGCATTGTAGAGGCTTAGTATAGGCCAAGCTTAGTTGCTCTATATTGCAGTGATAATAATAGTCGTTCAAATCCTTCATGAAGAGTTTTAAACCCTTCCATTTGCAAAGCCGAATGATGAACGAATATATCTTCGCCATTATTATCTGTTACGAATCCGAACCCCTTGCTATCATTCCACCATTTTACAATACCCTGTTTCATATTTATCTCTATGCCCTAACAAGTTATTATTGTCTGTATACAATCTTACTCATGATTCTAAATCCTTAACAGTGGTTATCGCTATGCTGCAATACATATTCATTATGTTCTGTTGTCAGCATCTCTGAACCATTGACTTTTTGTAATAATGCTTCTTTCACCTTTTTGAACAAGTCTGTCCAATCATTTAATTTAGATTGCCTGAACAAACGCATTTCCGGATACCATGGGCTGTCATCACGGTTGAGCAGCCAGCGCCAGTCCGGTGCAAAATGTAAAAGATTCCACACCGGTTTACCAAGAGCTCCGGCCAGATGTACGACTGCAGTATCAACGGAAATAATAAGATCCAGATTTGCTATTACAGCTGCTGTGTCAGCAAAGTCTGTTATCTGATCATTCAGATTAATGACCTTCATTCCTCCGGGTAAATTGTTGGCTTCTGAAGATGCGGGGCCCTTTTGAATACTATAAAAAACCGTTCCCTCAATCTTTAATAAAGGGCTGAAGTCAACGAGAGCGCAAGAACGAATGTGGTCTTTTTTGTTGTCAGCGTTTCCCGCCCAGACTATACCGACTTTAAAATCATTGTCGTTATCGAGTCTGAGACTCCATAGTTGTTCCAATCCTGGGTCAGCCGTAATGTAAGGTGTGCCTGATGGTATTGAATCCTGTGTGGTTCCAAATACTCCCGGTAAGCTTAATATAGGGAGTTGAGTATCAAATTTAATATCCGGTTCAGATGTTTTTTCGATAATCTCATCGATCCCTGCATAATTTTTCAGTAGACGATTCAGGCTTTTGTGACACTCAAAAATAACCTGGCCTCCTTGCGCTTTTACCATAGGCAGGTAGCGTATAAATTGGATAGTATCTCCAAAGCCTTGCTCAGCATGTACCAGAATAGTTTTGCCATTGAGAGGTGATCCGTTCCATTTAGGTTTGTTGAAGTTCCTCAGACTATGAGTCTTTGTTCGAAGTCTCCACTCATTTTCTATCCAGCCTTCTTTATAATTGCCGGTCAACAATAATGCAAAAGACTTGTTTAAATGTGCTTCCGCATAATCAGGATCAAGTTCTATTGCCATGTCATAACTCGTTATCGCTTCTTCTGTCATCTCCTGCTTCTGAAGTATTGCACCGAGATTGTTGTGTAGTTCTGCACTGTCAGGATCAAGTGTTACTGCCTGATGGCAGTATAATAAAGCTTCTTCGGTGTTACCCTGTTCCTGTAAGGTCGTTCCAAGATTACTGTGTGCCCTGGCATGGTCCGGCTTAATATTTATAGCTTGTTTGTAGTTTGTTATTGCTTCGTCAAACTTAATTTCCTCTTGAAGTATCGTTCCAAGATTATTGTAAGCCTCAGCGTAGTCCGGCTTAAGCATAATTGCATGCCGACAGTATCCGGCTGCTTCGTCAAGCCTGTTAAGCTCTTTAAGTGCAGAACCAAGGTTACTGTATAACTCGTGATTATCTGGTTTTAGTTCTATTGCATTTTTATAGCTTACAATTGCTTTTTCAGGCTGATTCGTTTCTTGAAATATTGCACCGAGGTTGTTGTGCACTTCAGCATAATGTGGGTTAAGTTTTATTGCCTTGTTACAGTTGATCAACGCTTCTTCTAACTTGCCGGATTCTTTGAGCGCTGAGGCAAGATTACTATATACCCGGTATTCTTCCGGATTTAGTTTTATTGCTCTATTGTAGCTTTCTACTGCTTCATCAAGCTTGCCGAGTTTTGTAAGAACTGTGCCAAGATTATTGTGGATGTCGACATTAGCCGGATCAAGAGCTATAGCGCGTTTAAGACTTTTTATTGACTCATCAAATTTACCCTGTTCTTGAAGGATTATGCCAAGACGACTATGTGCTATTGCATGATCCGGTTTGAGTTTTATTGTTTCTTTAAGAAATGTAATCGCCGCGTCAGGGTTTCCGGATTGTAAATATAAAGTACCAAGTAGAAATGTTATGTCAACATGATGAGGATCATCTTCTAATATCTTCAGATATAATGCTTCAGCATTTGCAAGATCTCCTGCCTGATGATAGTCAAATGCTTGTTTCGGTAAATCTCTGGTTTGTCCCATATTTCTATATTTAAGGAATTTTAATCCGCAATTTTATGTAAAGTAACACCTCATTATTGATACTTCTTGAGCTAAATACATGCCAAAATGAATTTCGGTCTACAATTTGTGTATACCAGTTTATAAATATATTATTATTACGTTTGTACAGAACATCAATTGTAGGAATTTAGTTCTAACAGAAAAAAAAATTCATCGAAGGGTTGTTTTTTATAAATATTCACTTTGTTGATTATTTAGTTTTTTCTGTATAAAATTTCACCATTTTAGAAAATTTTTTCACTTTATAGGAAAACTATTAATAAAAATGATTAACTACTATTCTCCTTTAAAGTCAGGGTGTGTTGCAGAATATGGCGATAATCCGCGGAATGAGCTTATAGACCTGATCAAGGTAGTACCTGAACAGATATTTGAAATTGGATGTGGCTCCGGTGCGACGGGGATGGCCATTAAACAGAAATTTCCGGATGCAAAATATATAGGGATGGACTCTAACAAAGATGCAGCAGAAATTGCACAGACACGATTGGACAAGGTTATTGTATCTGATATTGATAAAGTACCATTAGATACCTTTGGATTAGAGAAGGAATGTTTTGATCTCATTATCTGTGCTGACATTCTGGAACATCTTTATGATCCATGGAAGATCATCAATGACTTGCGTGGCTACCTTACGGCAGATGGAAAAATTCTTGCCAGTATTCCAAATGTACAGTACATCGAACATATAGTCAATGTCCTGGATGGTAACTGGAAATATGAAGACCATGGTCTTATGGATGCGACACACATTCGCTTTTTTACTCTGAATGAGATAATTAAAATGTTTAATGGAGCAGGTTACAATATCACGCATTGTAGTGGCATATCGAATTCGAAAATGAACAGTGATACATGGCCAAATGACTTTGATTTTGGAAAATTTGTACTTAAAAATATTACTAAGGAAGAAGCTTCTAAATTTGCAGTACTTCAATACCTTCTAATAGCCCAAAAAGTTAGCCCCGAATAATTACAAATATTAAATTATCGAAAGGTAGAATTTAGACGATGCAAATCAATTTTGTAGATTTGAACAAACAATACAATCTCATAAAACCTGAAATTGATGACGCCATTCAGCGTGTTATAAAAAACAGTTCATTTATTGGTGGTGAAGAAGTTAGTGCATTTGAAGATGAGTTTGCACGATATTGCGATGCTAATTACTGTGCCGGTGTTAATTCCGGAACAGATGCGTTAAAGTTCATTTGTATGGCTTTAGACATAAAAGAAGGTGATGAAGTCATTCTGTCTGTCAATACATTCATAGCTACAGCATTAGGTGTGAGTAGCATGGGCGCTATACCGGTTTTTGTGGATTGTGAGGATGGTACTTACAATATTGATACGGAAAAGATTGAAGATAAAATAACGCGAAGAACGAAAGCAATTATTGCCGTCCATCTTTATGGGCAACCGGCAGAAATGGGCTCAATTTTATCTATAGCGCAAAGACATAACCTTTATGTTATTGAGGATGCTTGTCAGGCCCACGGTGCCTTTTATAAAAACAGGAGAGTTGGAACATTCGGTATTGCTTCAGCATTCAGCTTTTATCCCGGTAAAAATCTTGGTGCGTATGGAGATGGGGGAGCGGTTATTACGAATGATGCAGGCATTACTGAAAAAATAAAGAAACTACGTGAATACGGACAGGAGGAGAAGTATGTCCATACAGAGATGGGTACAAATTCGCGTCTGGACGGATTGCAGGCCGCTATTCTGCGTGTTAAGTTAAAATATCTGGATGCATGGAACGATAAACGCAAAAATGTGGCAGCTTGTTATTATGACTCTTTTAAAGATTTGCAGATTAAATTGCCTGAAACCAGGGCGGATCGTAATCATGTTTTTCATTTGTTTGTAATTGAAACAGATAACCGGGACGAGTTGTTACAATTCCTGAAACAAAAAGAGATATTTTGCGGTATCCATTATCCCGTTCCTCTACATTTTCAGGGAGTATATAGAGAATTAGGATATAAGGCCGGTGACTTTCCCGTTGCCGAGAGTTCGGCTTCCAGGATTTTGTCACTTCCCATATATCCGGAACTGAAAGAAGAAGAAATAAACTATATTAAGAATGCGTTCAATGAATTTGTATTAAACCTACAGTATTGGAGTAAAGATAATGAATATATTGTTCAGTTATGCATCGATCCCAGTGACAACCGCAGTTTATCTTGAAAAAGCGATGAGGAGGATTTGTGGTGTAATAACACATGGTCCTACTATTAGCAAAGAGATACTGGAACAATGGGACTTACTGGCAGTAGAAAAAAAAGTTAAGAACCTCCAGATACCTTTTCTGAATGGGGATATGGAAGATGTGTTAGGTCAATTGCCGGTAGGATGGGAACCGGATCTCTTTTTATATGTTGATACAGGTCTGTTTTATCCTCTTAAAAATATGAGAGTGCTTAACTGTCTTAAAGCATGTTATTTAATAGACTCTCATGTGGCCTTTGATTTACATCTTAAGTTTGCAGAGAATTATGATATAGTGTTCGCGGCTCATAAACCAGCCGTAGAAATGTTTAA
>JANLHC010000352.1 GCA_024654465.1 Candidatus Scalindua sp. | reverse complement strand
CGAGCCCGTTCTACATAAAAATCTATAAAACGTTTGTTTATAGAACCGTCTGAGGTAAAGCCAAGATCCATTGCTGACATGGCCAGTCGGTTCTTGATTTCTAAATTGCCGATTTTTATTGGTTCAAATAGTTTACTCATATTTTTTAACAACCAGGCATGAGTTGTTTCCTGATAAATCAAAAGAATTTATGAGTACGGTGTTTATCTCTTTTTCGAGTTTTTTATTAACAATATTCAGACTACATTCAGGATCTTTTTCTTCACAATTAATGGTAGGCGGCACTAATCCGTTGTTTATGGAAAGTAAAGCGGACGCTGTCTGTGCCGCTCCCGACGCGCCGTAACTTTCCCCTAATGTAGATTTAACGGAGTGAACAGGAATCTCTGTGCCTCTCTCCCTGAATAGCTTATTAATAGCTTTTGCTTCTATGAGGTCTGACAACTTACCAGAATTTCCGTTTGCGTTAATCAAGTCTATATCGTCCGGAGATATTCCGGCATCATCGATACATGATTTCATTGTGTTCACGGCTTTTTCAACCCTTTTCCCAATATCACTGTTTCTACTGCCTGAAAAGAGACTCCCATAGCCGGAAATTTCACCATATATTCTTGCGCCGCGACTTAAGGCGTGATCATAGTCTTCCATTACAAAGACATAACTGCCTTCACTCATAATAAAACCATTTCTTTTTTTGTCGAAAGGCATGCTGATCTCATTTCCAGCACCACTGGTTTCCGCGAGCATTTTCCTCAGATAAAAGATCATGTATAGATCCAATGAAATCTGCTCAACCCCACCTGTTATGATTACCTTTGCTTTCCCATTTTGTATAAGTTTAATTGCATTACCAATCGCATCTGTACCTGATGTAAAGCCGGAAGAAATAGTCCTGGCGAAACCCTTCATCTTGAAGAAAACCGAGACGTAATTTATGGATGAATTCAGGGCGACATCGTAGCTCTGCATAGGTGATAGTTCTGACGGACCCTTCCTGACTATGTCGTGAAAATAATCTGTGGTCTGTGAGAAATTTCCGAGGGAAGAACCAATGAGAATCCCGGTATGGTTTGACAGTTCTTCATCTATCTCCAGGCTTGCGTCATCTACTGCCAGTTTTGCACCGGAACCCAGAAATTTTGTTCCTTTATTAAGATATCTTAAACCTTTACATCCTAAAAATTCTTCAGGATTTAAACCTTTAACTTCTGCTCCGTTCTTACATTCATACTTTGATAGATCAAGGCATTCCATAGGCGCTATAGCGGAATTGCCGGAAACGAGATTATTCCAGAAATCCTGATGTCCGATACCTAACGGAGATACAACTCCAATACCAGTTATTACAGCCCTTTTATTCATCTATTATTTTTTTGCCACTAAGGCACGAAGACACTAAAAAATTAAAGAATTATACACCTGATACCATCATCAACAATTTTCTTTGCTATTCCTTCCTCTCTTGTAGAAAGTGGTTTAAAGTGCATTTATTTTTACTTTGTGCCTTAGGGTCTTGGTGGCTATATGCTAACGTTATAATCTACTGAAAATATTCGTGACATTATTTCCGCCAAATGCAAATGAGTTGTTTATAACACAGTTGACTTTTGTTTCGCGTCCTTCATTTGGCACATAATCCAGGTCACACTCAGGATCAGGTGTTTCATAGTGTATGGTAGGTGGAACCGCGTTGTTTTTAATTGCCAGACAGCTGACGACAGATTCAATTGCACTTGCCGCACCCATTGTATGGCCTATCATAGATTTTATAGAGCTGACGGGTATTCCCTTTGCCCGTTCCTTAAATACAGACTTTATGGCCATGGTTTCCATTCTGTCATTTAATGGTGTTCCTGTTCCATGTGCATTGATGTAGTCTACGTCATCATAAGACATATTAGCCATGGAAAGTGCATTTGACATAGCTACTATTGCGCCTGCCCCTTCCGGATGGGGTGCTGTCATATGGTGTCCGTCACAGCTCATACCGTAGCCCTTTAATTCGGCATAAATTTCAGCATTTCTTTTCGAGGCTGAGTCCAGTGTCTCAAGCACCATTATTCCCGCGCCTTCTCCTATTACCAGACCTTTTCTCTCTTTGTCAAACGGCTGGCACTTTTCAGGCGCCAACGCCTTCAGATTATGAAAATGCGTAAACTCTGTTTGTGGGATAAGTTCACCGCCGCCTACCAGCATTACGTCAACTTTACCTTCGTATAAAAGATCTAATGCCCAGGCGATAGCGTGGTTGCCTGAAGCACAGGCATTTAGCGATACCATGTTAGGCCCTTCAAAACCAAAATCTTCTGAGAGCAGTGTGGTGATAGAAGATGGTGGATATGTCAGGGCCACACCCATGTCAAAGCCGTTGGCCTTGTCTTCCGGTGTGTTACGTAACAGGTATTCAAATGGAGGCAGTTCGCCCGCAAGGGTTCCGATAGCGATACCAAATCTTTCTCTGTTGCAACTTGTAATATCACTCAGGCCACTATCTTTCAATGCCTCTTTTGCAGCAGTGTATGTATACTTGTGTATCGTGTTTGCCGTGGTTTCGTTTTCAAAAACAGTATCAATTTTGAAATCTTTTACCTCACACGCACGATGTATTTTATATTGTGATGTGTCAAATGACTTTAACTCTGCAGTGCCATCTTTGCCATTCATGAGGGCATTCCATGCATTTGCAACACCAATACCATTAGCTATTACTAATCCTAAACCGGTTACAACTACTCTC
>JANLHC010000345.1 GCA_024654465.1 Candidatus Scalindua sp. | reverse complement strand
TCAAAAACAAAAGGAATAATAGTTCTCTATTACATTGAATATTAAGGAGGAAGTTATGATTTTTCATTTTCTGGATAAATATAGAGATGCGGGCCTGTTCATTCTACGGGTAGGCATTGGTGTCATGTTTGTCTTCCATGGCCTTCCTAAATTAATCGCCGGCCCGGAAACATGGATGATGCTTGGCGGAAGCATGAAGGTTTTGGGGATTGGCTTTGCTCCAACAGCCTGGGGATTTATGGCCGCATTATCAGAATGTGCGGGTGGGATACTATTAGTCCTGGGATTTTTTACCCGCCCAGCCTGTTTTTTTCTGCTTGCGACTATGGTAGTAGCTACGATGATGCACATCGGCAAGGGTGATCCCTTCCTGAAATATTCTCATGCAATGGAATCAGGGATTCTGTTCTTAAGTTTGATATTAATCGGCCCGGGAAAATACTCTCTGGACGGCCAGATTAGACCTACTCGAAAATGTTGAGTACGGTGGTGCAATAGATATGAGTGAGATTTCAAAACCTGCCTCCTTTAATCTATTAATTACCATGGGTTTTAATCAGTTCGTTAAGTCCGTCATTTATCCTCTTCCATGTGTCGTCTTGGAGTTTAATGGATTTTTCTTTAATACTGACGCCTTCGTAATCCGCAGGATATAAAGGAGCTAAAATCTTTTCGTAAATCGTGCCTTTACTGAAAATCCACGCTCCTTTCGGTGTGATATCCAGGCCTCCGTAAGTTGCGATCGGAATAATTGGCAGGTTATGTTTCACGGCAATACTGAACAGGCCGCGTTTAAATTCACCCATTTTGTAGTTTTTATCTTTTGTTCGTGTTCCTTCCGGAAATACCACCAAATAAGGGGTTAAAGCGCCATTATCCAATTCGGTTTCTTTTATTTTTTTAGCTGCATCCGATAGTACTTTCCAGGTTTTTTTGTCATCTTTATACACTTTAATCATACCCAGTATTTCAATCCCCTTGCCGAAAACCCAGATCCTGAATAACTCGAACTTAGCGCAGAACAGCGATTTGCCTTTTACCGTATTCAATATAGCAGGAATGTCCATTATCGAAGTGTGATTCTGGCATATTATTGCGGGCTCGTTAATCAGGTGTTCAATACCTGATACCTCTATCTTAATATTCAAGATCTTTAAAAGCCGTTTTGTAAATGCGTGAGCACGGCCAAAAATAAAATCATGAGACCGTTTCCTGATCAGGTCACACTCGATTTTAATCCGGTAAATGAAAATGAAAAATATTATTCCCGGTACTTGATATAATGCAGACTTCAGTGAAAACTTTAACATAATACATCCTATGCCTTTCTATACTTTATTTATAAGAAACTTCCAGATAACCAGATAAAGAAGTTACGTCATTTAATAATATCTTTGCGGAGCATTTTACCATACTTTCCCTGAAAAATTATATAAGTTTTTGTATACAAATTGAGAGGTGGTTCGTAGCACACATTCTATCCCCGGTATCTCAATAAAATGTAATCCCTTTTTCTCTTGAATGCAATTAGACTTGACAAATGTTTAGTTGTAACGTAAAAGAATCGTTAGCTTTAGAATGAAAACAGCAGGTTTGTTGTTGTACAAGATTGTGTTGTTATCAAAGTGATTTCAAATAGAAACTGTTTGCTTGCCGGAAAAAACCGGCAAGGCTGATTACTTTTTTTAAATAGCCATGAAAAAACCCGATCAATATACTAAGATAATTGAGTGGTATCCATATGCCGACAAAACACCCATACGCAATCTTCATAAATCCGCTTTGGAGGGGAAGAGGGTTTTCCTGAGGGTAAACTATGATATTGTCTGGGATACCAGGATAATTGATGACAGGCGTATCAGGGCGACGGTCATGGACATCCGCCACATACTGAAACAGGGAGCAAGGACAATCGTCATCGTATCCCACAACGGTGTAAGAGAGAACTTCTTCAAAGATAACAAGACTTCAGTAGGGGTTGAAAATGACGGAGAAGTTCATCATGGTTTCAGCCTGAAACCGGTGGCAAAAAGATTGACAGAAATTTTAAGAGAGAAAAACATCCTGCCCAAAGATCAAGAAGTTGTCATAACCGATGATTGTATTGGAGATGAAGTTAAGTCCATTATTGGTAAAGACGGCATCTTTCTTCTTGAAAATGTCATGTTCCGCAGCGGTGAGACCTCAGAGGATGATAACGAGGTAATGGAATTTGCAAGACAACTGCATAGTACCACCAATTGTAATGTCTATGTAAATGCCGATCCGGTGACAGCTCATATGGGTCATTACGCATCACTCGGTCCGATAACAAGCCTTATCTCAGGCCCGAAGGTAGCCGGATTCCTTCTTACGCAGGAACTTACCGCGCTTGATAATTTTATGAGATATCCTCATAAACCTGTAGTTGCTATTATCGGGGGCGCCAACGCTTCTGTAAAGATTGAAGCAATCAGAAACCTTATAGTTTATGGGAAGATAGACAAATTGATAATTGTTGGCGGTATTGCGTTTCCCTTTCTCAAGGCACAGGGATATAATGTAGACAACTGTATGTTTGAAGCGGAGCAGGATACGCGGACACAGGCGCTTTACAATGCGACCGTAGTTTTGGAGTTGGTCAAAGGTTATGGTGTTGATCTAGTGCTTCCCATCGATCACTTTATGGCAAAGTCGACAGGGCTTAACCCCGAGAATGTTAAAGTAAACAACATTAAGGGTCGGTTTTCCCGGTTGAAGGCATACGACATTGGTCCCGGCACACTCTCTCTTATACAGAAAAAGATGCGGGACGTAAAAACCATTCTTTTCGATGGAATTGCCGGGAAATATGAAGACGAGATGTTCTGCCATGGTACGAATCATATTTTGGACATTGTGTTTGCCTGTGAAGCTGAATCCAAGATTATACTTGGTCTTCACAGCGTTACCGCAGCGCAAAAAAGGCTTGGCACAAAACCTCCTCCCGCAAGGACACACCTTTTTACCGTGGGAGAGGCCGGTTTAAAATTCCTTGCCGGTGAGAGACTGACTGCACTTAACCATTTAGATGACCTTCCTGTAAAGGAGCACCTGAAACCCAAAGAACCCGTTAAAGAGAAGATAAATCTTAATGCCGCAAATGGAGGAGAGTTGGAGAAATTTCTCAAAATTGAGAATGGCATTGCAAAGAATATTATTAATTACAAAAGAGAGATCGGGGAATTCGAAAGGGTAAGCCAGTTGTTTTCCGTTCCCGGCATTACCCTTAAGGAATACTCAGAGATACGGGAGCATGTTGTAGCTATGCCGAGTCCGCTTGAGGTGGCTGAAAGTCAATTCGCTGTTGTTGCCGACATCTTAAAACTTCCTCTATTTTTGAAAAAGAAATTACTTGCCCCTGAGCGGATAGAGGCACTGAGGCTTTCGGAAGATACAATAATTGCTTATCGGGTACACCACAATTCAGCCCGTGGTCCTGTCAAAGGAGGATTCAGGGAACATCCCGAGGTGTCACTTGACGAGGTCAGAGCGCTTGCTATCTGGATGACGTGGAAATGTGCCGTTGCCGGAATCCCATACGGAGGTTCAAAGGGCGGTATTATAGCAAACCCGAGAAACCTGCTTGATCGAAAAGACGCATTGATAATCAGAGAATATGGCCGCGTATTAAAGGAAAGAAATGTGATTGGGCCGCATCTCGATATTCCCGCGCCAGACGTCAACACAAACGCGACGAAGATGGCGTGGTTTGTAGATGAATATCTGAAGTCTTCAATCGAAAACAAAGACTTATCCGGCTGGATAACCGGTGATGCCGGATTGACTGATCAAATCATGAATGATTTCCTTCCGCTTCACATACAATCTTCTTATCCTACGGAAACTCCCTATCTTGATAAATGTATGGAGATATTGAAAAATCACCCGGAAGCAAAATGTCAGGCGCTTGCCGTCGTTACCGGCAAGCCGGACGATAAGGGCGGATCGCTTGGCAGGGCAGAATCAACAGGTCGTGGCGTTTTTATCGCCCTGAAAAAAGCCGCCAGCCATAAAAACATAAAACTCAAAGGTGCCACTGCTGCTATACAGGGGTTTGGTAATGTAGGCAGGCCGCCTGCAAAATTCCTGTATGATGAGGGGGTAAGGGTAGTCGCCATTACGGATGCCAGCGGCGGTATTTATAATCCAAGTGGTCTGGATATAGATGCAGTTCTGAAACACGTGGATACGATTGGTGCGGGTTTCTTGAAAGGATTCGAGGGGGGAAGGGAAATCACAAATGACGGTATTTTTGCGTTGGACGTAGACTTCCTCGTTCTTGCTGCACTTGAGAATGCTATAGACAGAAATGCGTATGGTGTAAAGGCAAAAATTATCGTGGAAGGCGCAAACGGGCCTGTTACCCCTCAAGGTGACAGGATTGTAACAGGAAAAGGCACATTTATAGCACCCGATATCAGTACAAACCTGGGAGGTGTATTCGTCTCTTATCTTGAATGGGTACAAAATTTAAAGAACGAGCGCTGGGATTTAGACAAAGTAAATAGATTGCTTGAAGACAATATCTGCATGATATTTGATGACATCATCAAGATTTCCCGGGAGCGAAAGATTGAAATGAGAACGGCCGCTTCCATTATGGCAATAGGACGTGTCGCCGTGGCTGAGCTTTCCAGAGAAATTGCTAAAATGGTAATCTCATCTCATCCGCATCTATCAAAAGGGAATACGTTATCAGAAGACACACTTGACGCTTTACGGAATTACCTTACTTATCTGCGTGATGATTTGATGAAACGAACACCACTCGATTACTGGACACTTGTCGTATTAATATCAAATATGGAAAATGTGATAAGTGCCAACAATATCCCCGATGAGAATGTCATAGAAATAGTTAAAGATATCTATACGGAAGCCACCCTCCTTTTCTCCAGATTTGTCAAAGCCAAACCGGATAACGATGACCTCTTGATGGCAGTAGCTGCTTTGCCGGAAGAGACAAGAAAGCAGTTATAAACCGTTGAAAAAAACACATACATTCTTGATTTGAACATTAGACCAGTAGTGCCTGGTTAGATTCTTGTATTTTTACTATTCCCCAAAGCTGTCATTCCCGCATGCTTTTAGCGGGAATCCAGGACGAACGAATTATTTTAGATGCACGATAAGCTTGCCCATTTTAAAACAGAGAAGTATTTAGGTATGA
>JANLHC010000344.1 GCA_024654465.1 Candidatus Scalindua sp. | reverse complement strand
GATAATATTTACATCAGGCCGAAAATCACGAATTTTCTGATATGTTTCAAAGCCATTTATGTCTTTCTGTTTCGTATCAATAAGAATAATATCGAATTTTTTTTCACTTGCCATGCGTATTGCCATTTCGCGATTCCTAACAACCACTCCCCTGTATCCCTTTTCAGCAAACTTACTAAGTAGATTTGAACAGAGTTCTTTGTCGTCATCAGCTATCATAACCACTGCTCCGCCAGGAAAAGAGTTCTTTATACTGCAAATAAGCCTTTCATTATCAACCGGTTTCTGAAAAGCGCCAAAAACCCCATTTCGCAACGCTTCCCTGATACGGCTTTCTACCGCAAAAGCCGTCATCAGAATAGTAGGAGTTTCAGGAGAAACAGATTTAAGTTTCTGGAAAGTTTCAACCCCGTCCATACCCGGCATTCTTACATCCATCAGCACCAAATCAAACACCTCTTTCTTGACAGCCTCCAGGGCCTTGAAGCCATCATGCACTCCTATCGCATCAAAACCTTCCATTTCCAGAAAGTCAATTATACCTTCACAATAGTCTATGTTATCGTCCACAACAAGAATCCTTCTATTAGTCTTCAAAATTAACTCCTTTGATTTACAAACTGTCAAATTTAATGCAGAAATATCAATTGCAGCCAGTTTTTTTCTTATTTCCTGAGCAAGATCGATTATATATATTCGTATCAAGATAAAGTGTTCGCATCTCAATTTAATCGCTGGAAATGGGGACCAACCTTTCAGATTGTATAGCACTGTACAACCTCAGTCAACTTTAATAAGTGAAATTTAAGTCGACAATTTCTTGTCTTTACTCAAATCGGTTTGAGGAATAGAAGTAGAAGCAGGGGTCACCTTGATTACTGATTTAAAAAGCCGACTTAATCATTAATCAAGGTGACCCCATTCCTCATTTTCGTGTGAGCCAGTCTTTTAGTGTATTTCTTTTGTTTGCAAATATCGCAAAGGTTGACGTCTCTTTATCACGAATGAATAAACTCCATACGGTCCGGCGGTGTCTCTTCAAAAGGCCTTTGATACGAAAGAAATACAGGAAATACACTGGCAGTGGATTCCTGTCCGGCGGCTGCATATTGGCCAGTGTATTTTTTGGTGGAAAAACGTATCTGATGAAATGAATCAACCTGTTGAGTAACCTGTCATTATTAAAGAGCTTTGCAACATTTGGTGCTATTGATGCGGCTTTTCCGAATATTAATTCCTCGGCACGTGCTGTAGCATGAAAACTATCATTATACACATCCAAGTCCTTCATTATTTGTCCGGGGATAGATGCACCCGCAAATTTCTTAGCCAAAAAGAGGGACAGGTAAACACATTTGCTCACTCCCCATTCCTTGCCTCTGTCGAGCAACTGCTCCCAATCAAGTTCTTCTGCGTAATGTTCAATGGTATGTGAGATATCAAACAGCGGCCTGATCCCGTTGTCAAATGCGTGATGAAAACCGGCGTGCATACAAAGATGGAGTAACAAATCTTCGGGGCATAATGTCAATACCTCGATGCCCTGGATTGCGCTCATTTGAGCCCTAACCCACAGCTTTTCAACATCAACCCGTAGAGAAAAAGGAGGACCAATAATGTGAAAATGTATTTCAACTTGAGGTGAATCTTTTTTCTTATACGGCGGCAAATGCAGTTGTGAACAGCCTATGTCTTCTTTTGAGGCGATATAGCCCTGTTCGACCAGTATCTCTTGTACCCTCAAAAGGTCAGTCTGTTTCACCAGCAGGTCTATGTCGCCCATCGGACGCAGGGCGATATTTCGATACACGGCTGTTGCCAGGTGAACTCCCTTGAGCGCAATCACAGGGATATCATGCTGCAGCAACCTCCCCAGGACCTTGCCCAACTCGTGGTACAGGCGCATATTCCTGCCGGCGTTTTGAAGATAAATGTTCCGTAGTTCCTGAAACGCCTCCGCAGGAATCTGTGAGTCCGGATGGAATGTTATTAGACGATAGTAAAGTAAAGGAGCAATACCATGCCGGCACGATTTTCCGATGAGATCGCCCCAATCAGAGCTTGATAGCTCTTTGAGCCTGCTCTCACTCATTTCGTCCTGGACCACACGAAGGCAGTAAAGGAGTAATTCATCAAATTCATCAATTCGGGATTGATCCATTCAAGCCTCCCATATCATCAAGTCTTCCATAT
>JANLHC010000251.1 GCA_024654465.1 Candidatus Scalindua sp. | reverse complement strand
ACGTTGAACAGACTTGTGCTAAATTTGTTGTAAACTTAAAAAGGTAAATATATGAGAAAAAATGAAAAAAGTATGGAGCAGGTTGACCTCTTAAATAAGATAGATAAAAGAGAGGCTGTGGTAGGGATTATTGGACTTGGTTATGTTGGGCTGCCACTGGCAATTCATTTCGGACAGAAAGGATTCAATGTGATTGGCTTTGATGTGGATGTGCGCAAAATAGATATGCTCCTTCGCGGAGAATCTTATATTAAGCATATTAAAATGGAGCAGATCGACGAAAAGGTAAAGAACGGTCTTCTTGATGTGACAGTTGATTTTAAGCGTCTGAGAGACGCAGATTGTATACTGATCTGTGTGCCTACTCCGCTTACAGATAAGATGGAGCCGGATCTGAGTTACCTTCAGAATACTACAAAGACAATCTCTGAGAATCTCCGCCCGGGGCAGATTATTATTCTGGAGAGCACTACGTATCCTGGGACCACAGAGGAAATGCTTCTTCATGGACTGGAGACCGAGGACATGAAGGTCGGACAGAATTATTTCCTTGCCTTCTCTCCGGAAAGAGAAGATCCCGGGAACGGTAAATACAACGCTGCAAATATTCCAAAAGTAGTCGGAGGGGTGACTACCGGATGTCTGGAGGTTGCATCTGCCCTTTACAGTAGTATTACTCAGGTAGTACCAGTATCCTCAACCAGGGTAGCTGAGCTGACAAAGATACTGGAGAATACCTTTCGCTCCGTTAATATCGCTCTCGTAAATGAATTGAAGATCTTGGCAAACAAGATGGGGATTGATATTTTCGAGGTGATAAATGCTGCGGCAACTAAGCCGTTTGGATATACGCCTTTCTATCCCGGACCGGGATTGGGTGGGCATTGTATACCAATCGATCCGTTTTACCTCTCATGGAAAGCCAGGGAATACGATTTTGCTACACGCTTTATTCAACTGGCTGGTGAGATTAATGTGTCCATGCCATACTATGTAATAGAGAGGACCATTGAGGCTTTAAATCAGCATGAGAAAAGCCTCAAAGGTAGTAAGGTCCTGGTGCTTGGGGTTGCATACAAGAAGGACATTGACGACGAAAGAGAATCTCCCGGTTATAAAATTATGAAACTGTTGTTAAAAAAAGGCGCCATTGTAAGCTATAATGATCCATGGATACCGGTATTGAAAGAGACCAGAAAACATAACTTTCAGAAAAAATCAACTCCTATTACCCCTGAGATGTTGCAGGGAATGGATGCAGTACTCATTATTACAGATCATAGTGCGTATGACTATGCTGAGATAGTACAGCATTCCAAGTTGATAATCGACACTCGTAACGCAACAAGTAAAATTGATGGCGCAGATGGAAAAGTACATTTTGCATGAAAAGTTATCTAAAAGAACAACTTGCAATAATTAGTTTCTATTGTAGATTTAAGAAACCAGGGGTTGCCAATCTCACCAGCGAGTATCATCTCTTTTTCCTAGAGGATGCATTGTATAGATTTTACACTTATTAATCATCTTCAATAATCAATTTATCATTTATCTGCCAACTAATTAAACTACTTGATTTTAGCAATTGATTCTTTTACCTTTTGTTTGTATGCGAGCATACACGCTTAATACTAATAATAAATTCAGAGAAAATTTTAATGTTTGAGAATAAGGATTATTCTAATAGTTTTCGTCCTCCTCGTTATCGTGACCTTGTCAGGCGATATTGCGGAGTTAAAGAAGCAGAAAACCTTAAGTATAGTGTAAAAGGAAAGAAGGTAAAGGAGCAGCTTGTAAACTGCATATGGTCTGAACAGATTTTAAAGAAGGACAAATTATATACTGAGGATGGATTGAGGATAGAAATCATCTCTTCCGGCATATGGAATCTGGAGGAAGGTCCGGACTTTAAGGATGCTGAAATACTTCTGGAAGGAAAAGGAATAGTAAAAGGAGATGTTGAGATACACGTATGTTCAGGTGATTGGGCGCGTCATGGACACAGTAAACAAAAGGAGTATGACAATGTGTGCTTACATGTATTTATGTGGAATGATGCAAAGGACAAGTCTCTTACCATCAAGAATCGTCGGATTCCTCAGCTGGAGCTTTATAGTTATCTGAAGTACGAATTGGATAAGCTTGCAGGGATGATTGATATCGAAAACTACCCACACACCGGCAGTGCTAATGCCGGGCCTTGTCAGAAAAGGTTGAGTGCGATTTCACTTGATGATAAATGGATTGGGCAATTTCTGGATTATGCAGGCGATGAAAGGATATTGGTTAAAGCGGATAGATTTGAAAAGCAACAGAAATCGAAGACGTTTGAGCAGATTTTGTATGAAGCAATAATGGAATCCCTTGGTTATAAGAACAATAAAGAGCAGTTCAAGTGTTTAGGTGCTCTCGTCACAATCAATGAAATTAAAAGATTAATACCTTCTGACGTTTCTACAAATGAAAGGAGCAAGAAGATACAGGCATTATTGTTTGGTATGTCGGGGCTCTTGCCCCGTCAGAGATCAAAATATGCGAACGGTATGGATAATCATACTCTTGAATATATCAACGATATTGAGCGAATATGGTCAGAAATCAGAAATGATATCAAGGGTAAACCAATGGATGCAGGGTCATGGAGTTTTAAGTATTCCAGGCCGGGCAACTATCCAACAAGAAGAATCGCTGCGATCAGCCGTCTCCTGGCAGAAAATTATGAAACCGGAATTTTTAGAGTGATATTAGCGTCTTTTGAGAAGACAGATAAAAGTAAGAGTGACATGGATCAGATAAAAACTATCATTAAAAACACTGAGTCTATCTTTTCCGAATTATATGACGACTATTGGTCTCATTATTATACGTTTGGAGGAAGAAGGTTGAAAATAAGGGGAAGGTTGATCGGCAAAGAGAGATCTACCGTAATATTTATAAATATAATTATTCCCGTTCTATTGTCGTATGCAAGAAAAAGAGAAGACTCTGAATTAGAAGGAAAGTTATTTAAGGCTTTTAAACAACATTCGAAACTATCACCAAATAATATTACAAGGTTCATGAGCTACAGAATTCTTGGAAAAGAGCCACAGGAAGGAACCGTGGTTAATTCGGCCAGGCGCCAGCAGGGACTTTTGCAAATATTTAAAGACTTTTGTGAGAGTGACGACATTGCGTGCGAAAAATGTGTACTATTGCGATCGATCAACTCAAAGCAAAACATGTGATTTATGACAAATAAAAAAAGAAATAACTATAATGAAGCCAGGAATACAGGAGGAAAGCAACAAAGTGGTTAGATAAAATTTATAATTTATTGGAAACCGCTGTCCTTCTTACGCTAATAAGAAGATTCTGTTAAAGTTGTTAATTAAGCAATCTCCTGTATTCCTGGTTTCCTTATAATTGTTTTCGTTATGCATGTTCGGTGATAAGAAAATGAATTTGAAAAAAATTAAATATTTTATGGTGGGTGTCCTGGGTTCTCTTACTATCAAATGCTTGTTTAGAACACTGAATATTAAAGAAATTCCGGTAGGCTATTCACAAAACCTTGAGTGCCAGGGTAAATACGCGATATACGCGTTCTGGCATGCACATATGCTGCTTCCGGCATTTGTAGGCAGAAATCGTAACGTTAAGGTTTTGATAAGCCAGCATCGTGATGGCGAATATATCGCACAGATTGTTCAGAGGTTAGGCTACGGTGTCGCTAGGGGGTCTACAACCAGGGGGGGTGCAAAGGCTTTATTGAGAATGATAAAGAAGATAAAAGAGGAATCGATATCATTAGCAATAACTCCCGACGGTCCGAAAGGCCCTAGATTTGTCGCTCAATCCGGAGCAATACTATTAGGGCAGAAGACGCAATATCCTATTATTCCGGTAATGATATATCTTGCAAAGTATTGGGAATTTCCAAGCTGGGATAGATTTTGCATACCCAAACCTTTTTCTAAAGCTAGGATATTTTATGGAAATCCTATTTTGGTGCCGACTAAACTGGAAAAGTTTGAGATGGAGGAGTACCGGATATCATTAGAGAATGAGCTCCTCAAATTAGAAAATGAGGCAGAAAGCATTGTCAAGGATGTGTAATACGGCAAATTATTAATCTCAAACAACAAATTCCAAATAGATATCAATCGATATTTGAAATTTGTTGTTTGTTGCGTGACTATATATGAAACAGTCTCATGATGTCATTCTTCGTCGCATAGATCATAAGAGTTAGTACTAATCCCATACCGATATAATTAGCGATTGCCATCGTTTTTTCGCTAACCGGAGAACCTTTGAGCTTTTCAATGCCAAGGAACATGAGATGCCCTCCATCAAGAACCGGAACAGGTAATATATTTATCACGGCCAGGTTAATGCTGATAATGGCCATGAAATACATGAGCTTGCCGATTCCTGATTGTGCTGATGCATAAGACGCCTGAGCTATCAGTACCGGGCCGCCTAACGCCTTAGTTGATAATTTCTTTGATACAAATCCCTGTATGGTCAAATAGATTCTTTTAATATTTATAACTGTCTTATGTGTGCCGACTGAGCATGCTTTGAGAAAACCATATTTTCTATATATCTTCTTTTCTCTGAATTTAATTCCCAGTATGCCTTGTACATTTTTCTCGTTTTTCTGAGGTTTGATTGTCTTTGTGACAGTTTCATAATTATGTGTCCATGCAATTTCAAACTCTTTGCCCTGGCTGGCTGTAACAAGTGTTAAAAGCTGGCTCCACTCTGTTACATTTTCTCCGCTTATTGATGTAATGTTATCGCCTGGTTTAATGCCTATTTTTTCGGCAGGGAAACCTTCAACTGTTGAGTCTACTGTCAATCCGTAGTGGGGGAAGATTCCTTCGGAAAATTCTTTGACTGTCTCTTCTCCCAATTTCGTTAGTTTTATATATTTTGTAACATTGTTTCTGTTCACCTGCAGTGTGATAATACCATCAGGTGATTCCTTGATTTTATTTATTAACGCTGAAAAGCCATGAACATTATCGGAATTTACCTTAACTATTTCATCCCCTTTTTTCAGCCCGAGTGAGTGTGCAAAACTATCCTTTTTTACACCATCAAGCTTAGATGTGGCGCAGGACAGCCCGATCATCCATCGAGTAACAACAGATGGTGTCACCTTGATGTCTCTCTTTTGATCATTACGTAAAACTGAAAGGTTGAGCTCTTTGCCTGGATTTGCATTTACTATTTCTCTAAAATCATTTACGGTGGCAATCGCTTTGCCATTAACTCCCAGTATTTCATCATTAACGTGCAATTCTGAAACTTGTGCGGGAGCGTCTGCATTTTCGACAGTAAATATTTTGTGCACTTCCAAAGTGCTTGCCGGTGAAATTCCTATGCGCTGAACCCCAACTGATGCGTCATATTCAGGTACTACGTTGACATCGAATCTCTCATTGTCTCTTTCTATCTTCATGTTAATGCCTGCAGGAGAGCCATTAAGCGCTACGGTAATGAAGATGTCCTCAAAGTCAGGGTCAGTAACGTTATTAATCCTGACAATTTTATCTCCCGGGCGTATTCCAGCTTCCCATGCAGGTCCTCCTGGCATGGTCTGTCCTATTTCTGCGGTAATGAAAGGGACTCCTACTTTGAAGGCCACGATAAAAAGGATAAACGCTAAGATTGTATTACAAGAGACACCGGCTACGAGTACTGCGGCACGTTGCCAAGGTTTTTTAGACATGAACTCCCAATCCTCACCTGTGTTAGAATCCTCCCTTTGCTCACCCGCGAGTTTTACGTAGCCACCCAAAGGAATAAGTGAAACCCTGTAATCCGTTTCACCAATCTGTCTGCTGATGATTGCCGGGCCAAATCCAAGTGAAAATGCGTGTACTCTTACACCTATTTTTTTTGCTACTAAAAAATGTCCAAGTTCATGAATAAAAATAAGTAAACCTATACCGATTATTACTAAAACAACATTAGATGATATTCCTATGAAAGGCATATTTTCGTCTCCTTGCGCGCGTATTCATCCGCATCCATGATATCCTGCAATGTGGGATCTTTTATAAAATTATGTTCTTTCATAACGTGTTCCACTGCTTTTGTGATATCTGTAAATTTAATTTTATTATCTAAAAATGCCTGGACAGCTACTTCATTTGCAGCATTAAATGTGGCACCCATAGTCCCGCCTTTTTCAACAACTTCGTAACCCAGTCTTAATGCCGGGAATTTGTCCATATCAGGCTTTTGGAAATTAAGAGTGCCCAGCGTTGCCAGATCAAGTAGTTTGGCATTACCATTTTCTCTGTCGGGGTATGTCAGCGCAAATTGTATAGGTACCTTCATATCCGGTAACCCCATTTGCGCGATGACAGAACCGTCACAGAACTCTACAAGCGAATGGATTATTGACTCAGGGTGTATAACCACTTCAATCTGAGTTGCGTCCAGATCAAAAAGCCATTTTGCTTCGATTACTTCAAGGGCTTTATTCATCAGTGTTGCAGAGTCAATTGTTATTTTCTTTCCCATATTCCATGTTGGGTGGTTGAGCGCCTCTTCTTTTGTTACCTCAGATAACTTCTCTTTCGGGTGATTGCGAAACGGCCCTCCGGATGCCGTAATGATAATTTTTTTTACCTCTTCTCGACGTCCTGCTCTTAATGCCTGAAGCACTGCACTGTGTTCGCTATCAACAGGAATGATGTTTACACCATTCTCTTTTGCCATAGGCATAATCAATCCACCCGCCATAACTAAAGCTTCTTTGTTTGCAAGGGCGAGGGTTTTTCTGCTTTTAATTACTTCAATAGCAGCAGGAAGTCCGGCTCCTCCCACTATGGCTGAAAGGACTATGTCTACATTTTCCTTGGAAACCATCTCCCTGACACTGTTCTCGCCGGTAAGAATTTGTACTGAATTGCCTGATAGGCTATTCCTCAGCAAATCTACACATCTTTCATCCGCAATAGATACGCTTTCCGGTTTAAACTCATTTACCTGTTTTGATAACAGTTCCCATTGCGAATTTGCTGATAATGCCACAACCTTATACTTGTGCTTCAGGTTTCTTATAACGTCAAGAGTGCTTTTGCCTATTGAACCGGTTGAACCGAGGATGACTACATTTTTCATAATTATAACGTTTCGATTTCTTCCAGTAAGGTAGATACCATCTCACTTTCAGGAATCTTTTTTATTTTTTCACCTTTTTTAAACAAAAAGCCTACTCCGTTTCCACCGGCAATTCCTATGTCGGCCTCCATCGCCTCTCCTGGACCATTAACAATGCATCCCATAATGGCAATCTGTACAGACTTTTTCTGTTCAGGAAGTCTTTTCTTCACTTCATTAACAATCTTAAGAAGATCTATTTCGCAACGTCCACAAGTCGGACATGATATTATCTCGGCATCTGTTCTTTTTGATAGTCCAAGTGCTTCAAGGATCTTATATCCCGCCTTTACTTCCTGGTGAGGAGGGCCTGTATAAGAGACTCTTAATGTATCGCCAATTCCTTCTGAGAGCAAACCGCCAATACCGATTGCTGATTTTATTACTGCATCTTCCGGCGCACCTGCTGCGGTAATACCCAGATGCAGTGGATAGTCACACTGTTTTGCCATGGATCTGTATGCATCCATTGTTTGTTGTACATCAGATGCCTTTAATGAGACTATAATATCTTTAAATCCCAATGATTCGAAATGTTCACAATATCTTAACGTTGTTTTGACCATTAATGATACAAGATCCTCATCGTGTCCATTATTACTTCTGATAGAACCGGAATTAACACCTATTCTGATGGGAATGCCTTTGTCCTTTGCAAGGCGTACTATTTCCTCAAGCTTGTCTCTGTTTTTCATGTTGCCAGGATTGATACGGATCTTGTCAACACCTTGCTTAATGGCCTCTATGGCGAGATTATGTCCGAAATGTATATCCGCAACCAGTGGTACATTTATTCTCTTTTTGAGCTCACCAAGACATTTAACTGTTTTTACATCAGGAACGGCAACTCGAATAATCTTGCATTTGAGCACTTCCAGTTCTTGGATCTGTTTTACTGTTGCTTCGATGTCATCTGTGCGGGTATTTGTCATTGATTGAATAGCAACTGGTGCATTACCACCAATCTCTACTGAACCAAC
>JANLHC010000342.1 GCA_024654465.1 Candidatus Scalindua sp. | reverse complement strand
ATAATATAAAATCATGTGTTACGCAATCCCCGGAAATGTAAAGAGTATTGCCGGTAATCTGATTACAGTAGATTATTTTGGTGAGAAGAGGAAGGCACGGAATGATTTCTATGATCTCCGGGTGGGTGATTATGTCTACGCGCAGGGTGGATTTGTAGTACAGAAAATAGATGAAACGGATGCCGTGGAAATACTGGATACATGGAAGGAACTTTTCTTTGAGCTGAAGAAGACGGATGCAAAGCTATCTAAATTATATAATGACAAGCCCAATCTGGATAAGGGATTTCTGAAGATTATTGATAGAGCAACATATGGTAAGTCGATAGCTCATGAGGAGGCGTTGAGACTACTCTTAAGCGAAGATCCGGACGAGATAGAGGTGTTACACAAAACAGCAAATTTCATACGTCAAAAATTTTTAGACAATAGCTGCTGTGTTCACGGGATTATTGAGTTTTCAAACATGTGCGTCTGTCAATGTACATACTGCGGCATTAATTCAGAAAACCACACACTTAAACGTTTCAGTCTTAATACCGGTGAAATTCTTGAAGTTGTTGAAGACGCGGTAAAACGTTTCGGGTTTAAGGGAATCGTCCTTCAATCCGGTGAAGACCCATCTTACAGATCAGAGGAACTTTTGGATCTGATCAAAAAGATACGGGAAAATTATCCTGTATTTATCTTCCTGAGTGTTGGAGAGAGGGAAGAGGAGTTTTATCGAAAGGCATTCGATGCGGGTGCCAAGGCTGTCTTGTTTAGATTTGAAACATCTGACAGTAATCTGTATTCAAAGTTACACCCTCATTCATCTTTGAAGGAAAGGATCAGGTACCTTGAGCTGTTTAAGGATATAGGATACATTATTGCCGGCGGAAGTCTCATTGGCCTTCCCGGACAGAAGGCTGAGAGTGTTATTGATGATTTTATGTTTGCTAAAGAGCTGGGTTGTGATATGTACTCATTTGGTCCATTTATTCCGCATCCGGACACTCCGCTTTACAGCCATAATAGACCCGATGCTGAATACGTACTTAAAGCCATCTCTGTCTTAAGGCTTATAGATCCCTACGGAAAGATTCTTGTAACTACGGCTCTTGAGTCTATAAACCCACAGGCAAGGCGACAAGCCCTTATGGGAGGGGCAAATTCAATAATGCTGAACCTTACACCAAAAGATTACGTTGGACTATACGATATCTACCCCGACAGGGCAACTGTAGACGTATCAGTAGAGAATCAGATTGCAGACGCGCTGCAACTGCTGAAAAACATAGGCAGAGCCCCTACGGATTTAGGAATATGAAAAATTTTATTAACGAAGACAAAATATTTAATATTCTGGAAGAGACAGAAACTCCTTCCCGTCAACGTGTCGAAACCATAATTAATAAATCATTAACACTAAAAGGTCTTAGCCCTGAAGAGGCAGCCGTCCTTCTCAATTGCGAAGAGGAGGTTGTATTAAACAGAATATTCGAAGCAGCTAAACAGATAAAAGAAACAATATACGGCAACCGCCTTGTTTTATTCGCGCCACTCTATCTATCAAACAGATGCGTTAACAACTGTCTTTATTGTGGTTTCCGCAAGGACAACTTAAATACAGGAACACGACTTTTAGATACAAATGAAATACGCGAAGAGACCAGGGCCCTGATCTCACAGGGGCACAAAAGGCTCCTCATTGTCTCTGCAGAGAACCCTGCCGCCAATATAGATTATTTAGAGAAGGCGATAAAAACCGTCTACGACACGAAGGAAGGTAATGGTGACATTAGGAGGGTAAACATTAATGTAGCGCCAATGGGAGTGGAGAGTTTTAAAAGGCTTAAGGACACAGGTATAGGAACTTATCAACTATTCCAGGAAACATACCATAGAGACACGTATAATCAACAGCACACATCCGGTCCAAAATCTGACTATTTAAAGCGGCTTTACGCGTGTGACCTTGCTCAAAGTGCTGGTATAGATGATGTAGGCATCGGCGCACTGTTTGGTCTGTATAACTACAAATTTGAGGTACTGGCATTACTGTTTCATACTATGCATCTGGAAGAAGTATTCGGGGTCGGCCCTCATACTATTTCAGTTCCAAGACTTGAACCGGCACAAGGTTCTAATATCGCTTCGAATCCCCCCTATCCGGTATCAGATACTGATCTTAAAAAGGTAATTGCCGTTCTCCGTCTTGCTGTGCCGTATACCGGTATAATACTTTCCACAAGAGAGAATGCGGTTTTAAGAAATGAGCTTATTTATCTGGGAGTGTCACAGATATCGGCTGGTTCAAAGACATTACCAGGCAGCTACAGTAACGATAAAAATGAACAAGGGCAATTCAGTGTATCGGATGAACGATCTCTTTCGGAAGTTATTGAAGATATGACTGACAGAGGATTCATTCCAAGCTTTTGCACCTCATGCTATCGTACCGGCAGGACAGGTGAGGATTTTATGAATCTCGCAAAACCAGGTGATATCAAGAACTTTTGCCGGCCAAACGCGCTCCTTACATTTGAAGAGTATCTTCTGGACTATAACCCGGAACTTGCCGGAAAGACAAAGGCTCTCATCGCCTCTGAGATTAGCAAGATTCCTGACCAGAAAGTCAGACAGATGACGTCTGACAAAATGAACTCTCTCTCCAGTGGCAAAAGAGATCTCTATTTTTAGTGAGTTTTACAAACCTGATAATCA
>JANLHC010000011.1 GCA_024654465.1 Candidatus Scalindua sp. | reverse complement strand
AGAAACATAGATAGAAGTAAAATGAGAGAGATTGCGTTTCAAATGTTTCACTATTAGCCCTTCTCAGACAAACCGGGGAATTGTTCCATAAGGGGGTTGTTATCCAGATTGACGTGTGTCTGTTCTTTCAGGGCCTTCCTTACATATTTCGGGACGTTAAAGAGCGCCTGGTGGGTAATACCGTCATAGTATCTCAATTCCCTCGTAACTCTTTCAGAAATCCTACGATCTATCTCTTCTCTGCTTATCTGAGCAGGATCCACATCGTTCGTTGCCAGACAGAATCCCCAGAGCATGGCAAAAAAAGGAATATGCGCTACAGAAGGGAATACATTAGTAAATACCTCATTGAGAGTTCTGCTAATGACGGAATATGTGTTTAGCGCTGTATGGGAAACTGTACTTGCCTGGACTGATAGTAATCCCTGCGGTGTAAGTTTTCGTTTTACGAGATCATAGAATTCTCTGGTAAACAGCTTGTAAGCAGGGCCTTCTTCCAGAGGACATGTAATATCAATAATTATTACGTCAAATGTAATATCGGTTTCCTCCAGGAACTTCCGGCCATCTTCAAACAGGATCGTAGCTCTTTCATCAGAAAAACCACCGTCATGAAAGCTAGGCAGGTATTTTTTCGCGCATTCTACCACTTTTTGATCTAAATCCACCATCACTGCCATCTCAACCGTCTTGTGGCTGAGAACCTCACGTATTGCAGCGCCCTCACCACCACCAATGATGGCTACTTTTTTTGGATCAGGATGTAAAACCATGGCCGGCTGTACCATGGCTTCATGATAGATAAACTCATCCTGCTCAGCTGATTGGAATTCATTGTCAAGTATCAAACATCTACCAAAACACTCAGTTTCTGCAATCACAATCTCCTGATATTCTGAATGTCCATGATATAGTGTCTGCTTTAGAGCGTGTTTGTGGACTTCATACGGACTGAAGTAATCGTAAATCCATCGTGAAGGAATGTCTTTTTTCAGTTTATTTCCCCTAAGCTACGTTACAGAATAGACTTTAGACAGCATTGTCTCTTTAATAAATGGTGAACCCCTCTTAATCTCCACTGAAGTATGCTCTTTAGGTTCAAAACCCTCCAGTAAACTTTTAATAGCCAGTTGAGGATCAGCTACTGTTCCGCAAGTAAATACATCAACCGCCACATAGCCTTCTATAGGCCATGTATGAACGGTAATATGCGACTCTGATAAAATAGCTACAGCAGTTATTCCCGGAGGATTAAACTCGTGATATATTGATTTAACTACAGTCGCGCCGGCATCATTCGCGGCAGTGCACATAATTTGTGTGATCTTTTCAGGATCATTAAGGATATACCTGTTACAATCCCACATCTCAAGTAAAAGATGTCGTCCGTATGCTTCCATTCTCTACCCCCCCTTTCTCTAAAGAAGAAAGATAAAGAATAATTTGTGGCGTGTTGCCTGCCAGCCTAAAAAAAAGGTCCGGACAATCAGGTACAATAACCTTAACATTGCCTTAAATTACTCTTACACCTCTTTTAC
>JANLHC010000338.1 GCA_024654465.1 Candidatus Scalindua sp. | reverse complement strand
TCAAACTCTAAAAGGCTTGGTGAGCCACCGGCAGTCTTTCTTATCATCCTGTATTTTTCGAATTCATCATGTGCGGCAGCAGCATCACCCAACTTTTCAAAGGCCGCAGACTTATTATAATATGCATCTGCATAACCACGGTCTATCTGAATTGTTTTATCATATTCTTCTATAGCTTCATTAAACAATTCCTGTTTGTAGTAAATAGTACCAAGATCGAAATGAGCATCTGCATATTTTTGGTCCACCTCTATCACCTTCTTGTACTCTTCTATTGCTTCATTATATTTGTTACTGCTAGCGTGAATCACACCAAGATAGTAATGGGCGTCAGCTTTCTGCGGATCAATTTCCAACGCCTTTCTTAGACTATTAATAGCTTCATCCATCATGCCCTTAAGGTAATATACCAACCCGAGATTACAATATGTGTCAACATTACCCAGGTTTAATTCATCTGCTATTTTTAGTTCCTTAAGTGCTTTATCATATTCATCCAAAGCTATATAGGCAATACCCAGATTGTAATGTGCCTTTTCATATCCAGGTTTAAGTTCTATAGATCTTTCATATGCCGGTATCGCCTTCTCTAGCAAATTAAGATCCTGATATGCAACACCCAGATTATAATGAGCACTTGGGTTATAAGGATCATAGTCCAGCACTTTGTTATACTGTTCAAAAGCCAGATCCATTCTTCTCAACTGTTGATAATAAATACCGAGCCTTATACGGGCGTCCGAATCTTTGGGATCATTCTCCACTGCATCTGTATATATCGTAAGCTTATCATCAGGAACTCCAATTTCAGTATAAACCTCAGACAGCTTCATATGTGCATCAAGATAATCCGGACGCAAATCAATCGCCTTTCTATACTCCTTCACGGCCTCTTCCAGCATTTCCTTTTTAAAATAAACATCTCCAAGCTTACAATAAGTCTCCGCCGCTTCCGTATCCAGATCTACGGCTATCTTATACTCCTCTATTGCCTTATCAAGATTACCTTCAATGGCAAATTTGTCTCCAAGTCCAATATGGTTCTGAGCATTATCACAGTTTATTGCAACACCAACTATAATAACTATAAATAAAAAGTTATATCTCTTTAGAAATTTTAAAATCATCTACTTCAATCCCTTCCTGTTACAGTAATTAAGACAACCGGTTCCATCTGGTAAATAAAATCAGTGTTTTATTGAAAAGTCATTTTCAGAAATGACATTACTAATCCAACCCACAGGATAACAGCGACTAGTCATCATATTCTAATAACCAGTCTTTGAAACTAGGGATCATATATCTCTGAACTCTCTCCTTATCCTCCACACCTCGCAATGCAAGAGCAGCGGCTTCAGAACCTGTCTTTGCCTTTACGATCTTACTATAGGTTATGTAATCATTATACGCTTGCGGAGTATTTCCCATTGATGCGTATATTTGGCCTCTATTGTAAAACGCATCCTCATAGTTTCTATCAATCACTAATGTCAAATCATATTCCGCTATCGCACGGTCTAATTTACCCAGCTTGTGATAAACGACCGCTATATTAAATTGAGAATTAATATGTTTCGGATTAATTTCCAACGCCTTTCTATTCATCTTTAAGGCATCATCATATTTTTCCTGGAAAGCATATACAATGCCCTTTTGATAATAAGCTTCAACCGTATTTGGATCAATCTCTAAAGCCTTATCGTAAAATGCTATTGCCTCTTCAAACTTCTTCTCCTGTAGTTTTATCATTCCGTAATCTACATAAACAGTGGCATATTCGGGATTTATTTCCAATGTCTTTTTATACTCACCCATTGCTTTTTCAAGATTATTTGTCTTGAGGTAAGAAACTGCAAGGTTATAATGTGCATCATCATAGTCAGGATTTATTTCAATAGATTTTAAATATAGAGGTATTGATTTGTCCTCAAAGAGTCCCATGTCCTGATAAGCTACAGCCAAGTTGTAATAAACAAAGGGATTATCAGGATCTAATTTAAGAGCTTCTTCATACTCTTCAATTGCTTTTCTGGTCTGATCCCACTTGTGATAAAAAACAGCAAGATCTATATGAGCCATAGGATCATCAGGATTTTGCATAACGGGATTATACTTTGTTTGAAAAGCATCATCAGGATTACCAATTTCAATATATGCATCTGAAAATTTTTGATAAGCTTCAACAAACGTGGGATCCAACTGAAATGTCTTTCTATAATGATCTGCAGCCTCTTCAAGCATATTCTTTTTCATAGCAACATTACCCAATCCAAAGTACGCCTTGGCAAGATCAGGGTTCTTTTTAACAGCTTTCTTAAATTCAACTGATGCTTCTTCTATTTTTCCCTGCTCCAACAATGCTTCTCCAACTTCAAGATGATTGATCTGTTCTCCACAGCCGGCAAACACCACTAACGCAAGCAACAGTATCAAAACACCTGGTTTACTAATTTTCTTTTTAATTATTGTCAACATTCATTCCCTACCTGAAAAAACTATAAATTTTTTGTTAGATTATAATATACACAATAAACACACAAATAGTTAACTAAATATTATTACAAAAAAGCCCACCATTATGGTGGGCTTTTTTGTAATAACTCCACTAAAAAAAAGGGAGCCAGGCAAAAAGCCCGACTCCCCTTTAATATACTTCTACTTCTTCTCTAATCACATCAAATTAATGTTAATGTGTTTTCTCTCAAAGATCTTCTCTCATAGACCTGGCGCCTCGATCATGAT
>JANLHC010000333.1 GCA_024654465.1 Candidatus Scalindua sp. | reverse complement strand
AGAGCGCTGCCAAAAATAGTCATATTAGCGATACAATGCTCAAAACCACATGAGATAAATGCAAAGAGACACCAGAATATCAGGAATACCCTGGCAGCCTCATTCTTTGCTTTTGCCGACATCCAGACTGCCAGACATACGAGCATATTGCAGAGAATAGCCCGACAAAACAAAAAGAGAAACGGCGCATTCATTTTGGCGCCGGCCACTTTACAGATAAACTTGCCGGTAATGTTCCCGTCTCCCAATCCCGTATTGGAATAGACAAAGGCCAACGTCAATGCACCGGCGAGGTTAGCAATCCAGCAGACAAACCAGAGCCAGATCATCCAACCCCAACCTGTTTTCCCCTTGAGACAGCCAATGAACATCACCATATTGTTACCGGTGAACAGTTCGGAACCCGCAAAGACAACGAGCAACAGGGCAAGAGCAAACGCAGCTCCCATGACCAGCTTGACGGCTGGAGACTGAACAGCAGCGTACTGCGCCCCAAGCGAGAATATGAGAAGAATTCCAAACCCGATGTACATACCTGCCAGCATTGAGAGAACCCAATACTGCCCAAACCTGTTTCTTATCATGTCCTCCTTCGCGATAGCCACACCAGTAAACGTATCAATAGTCGCTTTCATTAATCCATCCCCCTTCGAATAGGAAAGTAAAAAAAATAAAATTTCCCGACACGGCGAGGCGGCCTTCCCTACCCCCCCCCCATATCGCACTCTAAAAAATTACAATAAATAAAAAAAAAGGACTTTAAGTAAAGCCCTTAAACCCTGAACATGCTTAATTTAGCCAAAATCTTATCAAAGAGAGAATAGCAATTGCAATACCAAAGCCATTATATAAGAGAGAAACAACCATCTGCATTCTCATAAGTAATGAATATAAGGAAAGATAGGGATGGAGTTGTAAATGTGCAGTTTACGGATCCACAAAAACAATAATTGACAAAATGTCAATTAGCAATTGAAACGTAAATTACTTGAAGACATAATGTCTTTACACAACAATAAGAAGTTATGCCTAATAAATTCAATAAGGTTCCGGACAAGGAAATGAGATACAGGATGTAGAAGGTTGTTTTTTCGCGGACCCTATGCCGGCAATCGCGAGAACGGGGAAACGTGCGAGTATAACAAATCTGCGCATGCAAATTACTAATTGAATATGGTTGAATGCTCTCCGGACAAAACAGAGGACACCCTGGCACAAGTTTCTTTTAGCTGAATATATGATCAACCAGTAATCACTAAAAATAATATTACCATCTATCGCGCTCAAGCCCTTATTAGCACCCTCAGCGAACCTGGCTCACAAACCACCCGCAATGTAATTTTCGAGTTGTTTAATGGTAAATTCTTTATCAACAATGTACTGCTTCACAACATCACCGATACTTACAATGCCAATCAGTTTCTCCCCATCAAGTACCGGTAAATGCCGTGTACGTTTTTCAGTTATCAAAGCCATACAGTCGTTAAGTGTATGATCAAGACGAACACAACATGGCTTTGGGTTCATCAGGCATTTGACCAACGTATCCCTGGAAGATTTCCCCTGCAGAACAATGTTCCTTGCATAATCACGCTCGGAAAATAGTCCTACAACTTTTTCACCCTCAACGACCACTAATGCACCGAGGTCTTTTTCTGCCATTATTTCTAAAGCTCTGTACACAGTATCCTGAGGTGAAATGGTCAGGATACCACCAGTTTTATCTTTCAGTATTTCTTTGACCGTAATCATGATATATCCCTTGCCTCCTATTATAAGATTAGTTTAACCACTTACTTGATTTAAAAAATAGACCTAGTTTGCTACTTTTAGTAAAATAATTAGGAACTCGTGATAATACCGCTTGCCTAATCTATGTTCAAGTATTAAATCCTGTGTTCATTAATCGGGATTATCCACTTATAAACTCAGCTTTAACTTAAAATCGAAGGGTAGTTGCAGAACATTGACACGATAAAGCATATGCTCAACCGCATCAATGCGTCTGCCCAAAATACTTACTGAATGTGAAACGGATAAATCCGTTCTCACTCAGTCCAAAAACTAACCTTGCCGAGATGAACTTGGATGCACCTCAACAATCGTGTTGCCATTTTCATCTACACCAATCTCTCC
>JANLHC010000329.1 GCA_024654465.1 Candidatus Scalindua sp. | reverse complement strand
ATCACGTCTTTAGTATCAGTATTCTTTTATTTGCATTGCAACAACATTAATACCATTAATACGTTTAATACCATTTACGCAGTTATACTATATATATTTCTTAGTTGATAGGCGACAAGGTACGTACCTTGCCGCCTTTTTTTATTGTCATATTTTACGATACAAAGGGGGTGATTTTCAGTATGCCACAGGGAACAGTCAAATGGTTTAACGACTCAAAAGGGTTTGGCTTTATTTCTCAGGAAGATGGTGATGATGTATTTGTACATCATACTTCAATCCAGTGTGAAGGCTTTAAGAGTCTTGCGGAAGGAGATAAGGTAGAATTCGAGCTTGTTAAAGACGAAAAGGGCTTCAAAGCCACAAATGTTGTCAAATTATAAATATATTATAAAGTACACTCATATATTTTACTGTAATAGCGGTCGAGAGAGGGTTGCATATAAAAATATAGAGTAATTGTAAGATATTATTATAATGAAGACGTGAAAGCCCCCAATATCTGTAAAATGGTGTTGGGGGCTTTTTTTGTAAATTTGTGTAATTCAATTTTGTGAGGTATTTTAAATGTCTGAAAATGACCAAAGAGAGTCGGCGTACGCTTTCAATAACAGTGACATTATTGCAACGTATGATCTCGACATGGATGTTTGGCATCCAAATCGTAAACACATGGCGTTAATTGCCCGTGAAATACTACCCTTCGATCGTTCTGAAAATATACGAATTTTAGATCTTGGTGTGGGTACCGGTTATCTTACTCATAAAATTGTTGAGATGTTTCCCAGTGCTTCTGTTGTTGCAATAGACGCTGCAGAAATGATGATCGATAAGGCAAAGATAAGACTTAAAGAACAATTGGGGCAGATCACGTTCAAAACTGCAACCTTTCAGGAATTACCTGATAAAGTAAAAGATGTCGCCGGGCTGGATGCCGTAGTTTCTGCTTTTGCACTCCACCACTTACTGAGGGAGGAGAAACTGAAACTGTTTCAATATGTTCACTCAATGCTAAAGCCAGGTGGTTGGTTTGTTAATTGTGACATCTTTAATGCAATCGATCCAGCGAATGAAGCATTGTATCGCCGCTTACTTTACAAAGGGACACAGGAGAGATCTCGTAGCCTGAAGCATGAGGAAAAATCGTTGGATTACATTGCTTCGGAATATACATCTAAGGAAAAAAGAGATGGTGATAATCCTCTTTCCATTACAGAAGAAACTCAACTCCTCACAGAAGCCGGATTCCGCATGGTAGATTGTTTCTGGAAAGAGTATCGGGAAGCCGTATACGGTGGAACAAAGTAGAACTTAACTTTGGATTGTAGATTTCGGAATGCGTAGTGAAAGACGGAGATAGGAAACTATATTTTTATTCGTATGTCGGGTTTCTTCCCCAACATTTCTTCCTGTAATCCCTGCTTTCTTAGTTTACTTTTGATATTTATACTATCCGATTAGGTACCATATTTCTCGTTTATAACTTAAGTACAATGGCAAAACAAAACCTGCCAGATATTCCAAATTATGAAATAACTGAGAAACTGGGGGAAGGTCTCAAATCCAGGGTCTATAAAGCATTCCACAGAGATAATCAAAAGAAACCCCTGGCTCTTAAAATTCTAAAAGGGTTGCTTTCCGCAGAGGAAAAGAGCTACTTCTATCATAAAGCAGAACGGTTAAAAGTCTTAAACGATAACCAGGCGATTATACCATTGTCGTTTGAAGAAGAAGCAGGATTTGACTTTATTACCCAAGATTACTTTTCCCATTTACCGCTTAGTAAGTGGCAGAAGGACCCTGTTAGTTTGTCTGATTTTTTCTGGATTGCATCCTCCTTGTCCAAGATTCTTATTTCGGTACACGAAGGAGGTATTATCCATGGTGGTATTAAACCTAATAATATATTAATCAAGCCTGCCAGTCGCGACATACGTTTAATCGATTTTATATCATTTATTGACATTAAAGATATAAGCCATTTCATCTACGATCTAAGTTTTGTTCGAGGAACACTCGCTTACACCTCTCCAGAACAAAGCGGACGAATTAATCATCGTGTTGATTTTTCTACAGACCTTTATTCTCTAGGGATAATATTTTACGAATTATTAACTGGAAAGTTACCTTACTTTTCTATAGACCCTCTTGAGTTAATACATTCACATCTTGCCAAAGAGGCCCCGGATGTTCATGAAATTAATCCTGAAATCCCTGTACCTGTTGCAGATATTATTGCAAAGCTTCTTTTTAAAGAGCCTGAAAAACGTTATCAGAGTGGAAATGGACTTTTGGCAGATTTAATTCAGTGCCAAGATCAATATGTATCCAATCACGAAATAAAACATTTTCCGTTAGGTATAAATGATTTTTCGCGTCGTGTGATATTTATCTCAAAGATGGTTGGACGAGATCAAGAGTCACAGGCTATCCTTGAGGAATATAATCAAGTTGTAAAAGGTGAGTTTCGTTCAATGTTTATTTCTGGTCTTCCTGGAATAGGAAAAACCCGTTTAATACAGGAATTGCAAAGACCATTAGTGGAAAACCGATGCTATTTTACTTCTGGGAAATTTGATCAGTATCAGAAGAATATACCATACAGCTCTCTTATTCAAGCATTACGCAATTTGATGCGAACATTTTTGACAGAAAGTGATGAACAAATTGAAGAGTGGAAGAAAACTATTTTGCATGCTTTAGGGGAAAGTGGTCGTGTAATCACTGATATTGTACCGGAATTGGAAATAATAATAGGGCCCCAGCCAAAATTCAAGCTACTTCCACCAGTTGAATCAAGAAATCGTTTCAATAATCTGTTTGGTCTGTTTTTATCTTGCATAGCCAGTGAGAAAAACCCTGTGGTACTATTTATAGATGACCTGCAATGGTGTGATGTTGCAACTTTTGATTTTTTCAATTATATCTTTGCTAATTCTCAAGAGCATAAGCACTTATTCTTTATAGGAGCATATCGTCACAGCGAAGTTGATTCAAGTCATCCTTTGTCCAAATTAATACATTCAGTAAAAGAAAAAGAGAGATCTATCAAAGAGATTAGAATACATGCACTTAATGAACACTATTGCCATGAAATGGTCTCTTATATTTTAGATTCCCCTATACACCATACCGAATCATTGGCCAGCTTTGTTACCCAGCTTACGGAGGGAAATCCTTTATTTGTTTGTGAAAGTTTATCCTACCTTCATGGAGAGGAATTACTCTTTTTTAATGATGATTGCGAATGGCAATGGGATATTAATAAGATAAGAGAGTCTAATATGCCTTCTACAGTCGTTGCCATGTTTAGAACCAAGGTAGAAAGGCTTCCTGCCGCTACACATGACATTCTCTTTTATTGTGCCTGTATGGGAAACCGTTTTACAGCGTCAGATATATCAATAATTAAAAATATCAGCTTGTTATATCTTTTTGAGAGCTTTAAATTGGTGCTAAGCTTAGGTTTACTAATTGAGATCAAATCAGATTTCCAATTCGTTCATGACAGGGTTCAAGAAGCAGTATTGAATATGCTGACCCCTAAAGACAAAAAGATAATTCATTGGAAAATTGGAACACATTTACTTTCTGAAGTTCCTGGAAAGTCTGAATTGGAGTCATTAGATAACATTTTCACAATAGCCGCTCATCTTAATTTAGGTAAGCATGATAATATTGATGCCGTGGAGGCTTATAAACTATCAGATATTAATTTTCATGCCGGGAACAAAGCCTTAAATGCTTTGGCTATAGAATCGGCAAATGAGTATTTTAGGAGCAGTAAAGAATTGTTACCTGATGATAGCTGGCAGAGTCATTATCAAAGAACATTTAAGATTTACACAAAATTAGCCAAGACAGAGTTAATGTGCGGCAGATATGAAACGTCAGAGCAACTTCTAGATCAACTAATTGAGTATGCTGAAAGCGACCTTGACAGGGCAGAGGCTTTGGCAGAGCAGACGACCTCGCTTTCTTCAATTGGTAACTTTATCAAAGCGATAGAAACCGCTAACAGGGGTCTTGCTTATTTTGGCCAGGCAATTCCTGAGGACTCGAAGTTAGCTCAGAAGAGAATGGAAGATTTGATGGCTGAGATTGACGTTGATAAGCAAGGTGTATGTGACAAAATCCTTAATATGCGATTTACTAATGAAAGAAAAAATAAGATAGAGCTGGCTTTTTATAGTGAACTAATTCCTGACCTTTATATGTCCGGGCTAGTCCCACAGCTGTATTTGTCTGCCGCGCAATCTACTCAACATTGTCTGTCTGGAGGTATGGATGAATCCGTTATCTACTCTTTTTCAATAATGGGATTGAATCTTGGAGAACAAGAAAATTTCAAACAGGCATTTATGTATGAGGATTTAGCACATGAGTTATGTACTAAATATCCAAATACATTTGGTGCAACCCGTGGTATGAACGGGGTAGTTTGGTGCAATATGCATTCAAGAAGTAAACCATCAGAAATTGTAGATTACTGCCTCAAAACGATTCAATGTGGGAAAAACTGTGGTGATCTTTATAATGCCGGTCTTTCTTACGGCCCACTAATGTGGAATTTGCAAGTACAAGGGCATAATCTTCAGAGAATTGAAGAGTATGCTAATGAATGTCTTCAATTTTCACAAAAGTATAATCTGTCATTTTCTGTGGGTTTGGCAGAAGCAATGATAGAAGGATGGGTTGAACCTATGAAAAATGAGCATAAACCTGCCAATGTGAAAGATAAAATAGAAGGGTGGATTCGTAATAACCATGTTGCTTCAGCGGGAAGTTATACTGTCCATATTGCTCTTTGCCATTACTATTTTGGTCAGTTTAAACAAGCTGAATCTTATTTGAAAGAGGTTAATCTTTATCTGTCCGGTTTAACGGATAACGTGTTAAAACGACAGTGGTATGTTTTTCGGGTATTGAATACTATTCGGGTACATGTCCATGACAAAACCTCTGCAAATAAGGAGGCTTTGTCAAAAAAGATAAGGCCTATTATGCAAAAGATTGAAACATGGAGTAAATTAGGGCCTTTGTTGGTACCTTATCTGTCATTTATATATGCTGAGATAGAGGCCGTTACTGGAAATTATAACGGAGCCAGAAATCTTTATCTTGATGCAATAATAAGCGCCAACGAACATGGTTACACGTTTCTTGAGGGACATATAAACCAATGTTTAGGTGAGCTGTTGAAAAAAGAGGGTTCCAATATAGCAAAAATGTATTTTGTTCAAGCAGTTAGCCTATATAAGAAATGCCATGCTGAGCGCAAAATATCCATCCTAACTGAAAAATATCCTTACTATTTTAAAGAAAAAAATGTTGAGGTCAAACAAGTTGAAACCGTGTCCATTCAATCCTCTGCCCTTCCTAGTCTTGACATTGAGTATCTGATAAAAACGTCCCTGGTTATCACTGCAGAACACGATTTAGAAGTATTGCTTCATAAGGTAATGAATGTTGTTTTAGAGAGTTCCGGTGCTCAGGACGGATATCTGTTAATTAATGAAGAAGGTAAGCTCATCATTCGTGCAGAAAACCATATTTATAGCAAATCTAAGGTAAATACAAACCTCCGGGATTATTCTGAGGCTAAGGATATCAGTAAAGCTATTATAAATCTGGTCTTTCGAGTAAAGGAGAAAATACTATTAGACAATGCTATGATATCAGA
>JANLHC010000325.1 GCA_024654465.1 Candidatus Scalindua sp. | reverse complement strand
ATTCTAATATGCACACGTTAATCTTGTCGTGACTCTTAGTTTGGGAGGGAAGGGATTTATCTCAGCATAAAGGAGGGAATTTATCTCAGTGCTATCGATCGAAACAATCAACTTCTTTGCTTCTGGTGTTAATGGTTTACCCTGAACAGATGACATACTTTCTCCTTATTCTTGGAAAGTATATCATACTTTTCAGCGAAATTCAAGTATCAATTCATTTGCGAACATCTATAAATATTTTGAAGCGACAAATAATCGGAGAGATAAAACACGGAGGAAGCAGAAGTTTTTTTCAGCATTGGAACTCTTGAGAAGGGTAAAGAAGAATGATATAACAAACAAATTTATAGAATCATCTGGGGAAACTGCATTTGAGTTTAAGGGAATTACACCTGATGGTGTATTGGTAGGTGTACATATCAGCGAAATATTGGAAAGAAAAGATAGGAAGCTGTATTTGATTTCAACTTTTTAAAAAAGAAAACCCGTCTATCGAACTCTAGTCTCGACCAACGGGTTTCAATCTCCCACATCTCGCCAGGACATCACAGAAGTGATGATTTTGCACCTTTTGGTGAACGGGAGATTCCACGCAATAAGCGACTATGTTATTCATCGATTATATATAAACATAAAGTTTTTTGTCAATGACAAATATATATTTCATAAATTTCTAAATTAATTGATGACAAATGAACAAGAGCAATTTACTTCGTAAAAGATTAGCAGAGCCGGGCATAATATTGAGTCCGGGTGTGTATGACTGCCTATCGGCAAAAATTGTTGAAAGAACGGGTTTTGAGGTTGTCATTACTTCTGGATTCGGCATATCGGAGTCAGTATTCGGCTATCCTGATTATGGTCTATTAACAGCGACTGAAATGTTGAATGCTGCCGGGAACATTAGAACAAGAAATCCAGAGAATTAAAACCATATCTTTGACAGGCTAATTTCCTCCGGTAGTCAGGTTTCATGTTCTGCCAGAATTAGTACAACCTCCGGCTTTGAAAACAGATCATCATTTAAAAATTACAAAGAAATCATTAACATGAAAGAATACCGGGAACCGGAAGAGAAGTTTATTACACGTAAACCACATTTCTGAAAAAATTCCTATCCCCGCCAGGCCCGTCTGTCCACATCCAGGCGGGCAAATGGAGACGGTTTTCGAGATATAGTAAATCACGAAAACCCGTTGACAATGATTCAATAATTGTATAGCCTGAAAAACATGAATATTGAATTCTTTCAATCTATAGCATTGTCAGTCGCGAACGAACGTTCGGTTGATGTTGTTTTTCGCAATATCGTGGATAGTTTTGCTGACGACCCTAACGTTGTTCTTGCCAGGATCTGGATTATAGCGCCGGGAGATTTGTGTCATAAATGTCCCTGGAGAGAAACCTGTCCTGATCAGACAAAATGTCTGCACCTGGTTGCAAGCAATGGTAGTTCGCTTCATAAGGAACGATGGCCGACATTATTGAAAGGGCATTATAGACGCTTTCCTCTTTTTACTGTTGAGCCCGACAGTCTTACTGCAACAGGAAAGATAGGCTATATTGGGGGGACCGGCAAAGCCGTTTTCCGTAATGACATACTTGACAATTCCGCATGGCTGATGGATCCTGAGTGGGCAAAGCGGGAAAAGATTGCCAGTTTTGCCGGGCAGCCGCTGGTATTCATGGGAGAAACTCTGGGCGTTCTGGCTCTTTTCAGCAGAAAAGTACTTGATCAATCTCACCTGGCAATGCTTCAGACTTTTGCCTCTAATGCCGCCGCAGCCATTGCCAATGCAAGGGCCTTTGAGGAAATCGAACAGTTGCACAACCAGTTGGAACTGGAGAATGAGTATCTTCGCGAAGAAGTCAGGGAAGTATATCCTTTTATTAATATTGTGGGACAAAGTTCTACTTTACAAAAAACCCTCCAACAGATAGAACTGGTAGCCCCCACTGAAGCAACTGTTCTGATTCAAGGGGAATCCGGGACAGGCAAAGAGCTCGTTGCCCTGGCTATCCACCAACGAAGTAGACGACAAAACCGACCCCTCATTAAAGTAAACTGTGCTTCTATTCCGCGCGAACTTTTTGAGAGTGAGTTTTTTGGTCATGTAAAGGGAGCATTCACCGGAGCAGTCAGGGATAGGACAGGGCGGTTTCAGCTTGCAGATGGTGGCACTCTATTTCTTGATGAAGTGGGAGATATACCCATTGAATTACAAAGCAAACTACTGCGTGTGCTTCAGGAGGGTGAGTACGAAAGAATTGGCGAGGAGAGGACACGACAGGTTAATGTAAGGATTATTGCCGCTACAAACAGGGACCTTAAAAAAGAGATGGAAGAGAAGCGGTTTCGATCAGATCTCTACTTTCGTTTGAGTGTTTTCCTACTGGAAGTTTTTCCTCTTCGGAACAGGAAAGAAGACATACCTCTTCTAGCAGAACATTTCCTCAAGCAGA
>JANLHC010000324.1 GCA_024654465.1 Candidatus Scalindua sp. | reverse complement strand
GTAGCTTGTACAAAAAATATTGGGGCCTTAATACCCTTCCTTTTGAAAATGTTCCTGATCCTCGCTTTTTATACCGTTCGTCACAACATGAAGAGGCATTGATGAGGCTTATATACGCAACAAAGTCTCAAAAAGGGGCGGCAATGTTAACTGGTGAGATCGGTTGCGGAAAAACTACCTTGAGTCGGGTTTTTATCCAAGAACTTTCAAGTGATGAATATGAAATAGGACTTATTGCTAATCCATGCCTCTCTCCTGTTGATCTCCTTAAAGAGATTCTTTATCAATTAGGTGTTGAAACATCAGTTGAAGACAAAACAAAAATGCTTCACCTGCTTAATGAGAAGATGATGGACAATCTAAACAAAGGGAAAAAAACCATAGTGATAATTGACGAAGCCCAGGCCATAGAGAATGAAACAACTATCGAGGAGCTGAGGTTACTATTAAACTTCCAACTAAATGAAGAATTTCTGGTGACGTTAATACTTATAGGACAACCTGAACTTCGGAAAAGGGTAGCAAGCATAAAACAACTCGATTCAAGAATTTCTATAAGATATCATTTAAAACATCTTGGTCTTCCCGATACAATAAAATATATAATTTTCCGATTGAAGATTGCCGGTCTTAAAAGGAATATTATTACTAAAGAGGCTATTGAGAAGATTTATTTATACACTAAGGGCGTACCAAGAGAGATTAATAGTATTTGTGATCTTGCCCTTCTTGATGGTTTCAGTACCAAAGCGGAGCTAATCGATACCAAAATAATTCAGAAATTAATTGATGATACAAAAAAATAAGAGACTGTAAATTATGGTGAGACTATCAGATCTAATCAAACAGGCGAAACTTCCGGAAAAAAAGCAGGATGAAGAAATAAAAATCAGAAATCTGGAAAATCTCAGGGAAGATAGCGATGCAGCAAAAACAAAACGAGAAGGACTGTCTCATTCAGAAGAGATAAGCAAGATGAACTTACCTACTGAGGCCAGGGGAGGTGTATTACCTGATAAAATATCACTGGAAAATATTTCTTTGCCAAGTGAGGAAGAACTAACCACTCCTTCTGCAGAGGAGTTGGAGAAGCAAAAACGAATAGGCAATTTATATGCAAGGCTTTACGATTTTGTAAAAGAAATCTCAAATAGTTTAAAAAGAAAAGAAAAATTTACTATTGAGAAAGGATTGGAAATTGTAAAGAACATAGTCCATACAGAGGATGCGACCAATATTCTTTATGGAAAGGCGGTACAAAGTAAGGGCCTACCAGACAATCTTGCAGTACATTCTGCCAACGTTTGCATTTATTCTCTAATCTTGGGAAAAGGAGTTGGTTACCCGCAAGAGACGCTGATTGAATTAGGAATAGTGGCCCTCCTGCATGATCTCGGTATGATCTTTATACCAAATGAAATCGTAAATAAAAAAGGAAAACTGACAACTTCTGAATGGAAACAACTTAGAAAGCACCCATCTTATACATATAAAATACTCCAAACTCTTGGAGAAAAATATTTGTGGATTGCCAAAGTGGCTTTCCAGGAACAGGAGAGAGAGAACGGTCAGGGATACCCAAATGGTCTTAAAGGTGATGAAATACATGATTATGCTAAGATTATAGGCATTGTTGATGTCTATGAAGCCTTGACCCATAATAGGCCTCAACGAAATGGCTATATGCCGCATGATGCGGTAAAGTTGATATTAGGCACTCAAAAAGACCTTTTTTCCCAAGATGTTAAAAGATTATTACTTACAAAACTATCATGCTTTCCATTGGGTAGTTATGTAAAATTGAATTCGAAGGCAGTAGGCAAGGTGATCGAAGTTTATGAAGAAGCGCCTTTACGCCCAACAGTAGAACTTCTATATGATTCACAAAATCGTAGGCTTCAGAATAAAAAGATAATAAAATTGACGGAAGCACCTCTTTTATGCATTACCGACGCTGTCCGCGAAGCTGATTTGCCGCAATAGATGAACTGGGGGGGGGGAGCTCGCGCACTGCACACCATGCTTTTATGCGTCCGGTATACTAAGTTTTTTTGTTTTTTATCATTTTACTATGAGAAATAATTCATTGTTTACTATAAAAAGGACTCCTTTATCAAGCGTGGAAGAACCAACTACTCCTTCTGCAGAGGAGTTGGAGGCGCAAAACCGAATAGGCGATTTATATACAAGGCTTTACGACTTTGTAGAAGAAGTCTCAGGCAGTTTAAAAAGAAAAGAAAGATTTACCATAGAAAAAGGATTGGAAATTGTAAAGGACATAGTCCAGACAGAGGATGCAACCAATATTCTTTATGGAAAAGCGATAGAGGGCAAGAGTATGCCAGGCAATCTTGCAGCACATTCTGCTAATGTTTGTATTTATTCTTTAATCTTGGGAAAAGGGGCTAATTATCCGCAAGAGATGCTGATTGAATTAGGAATAGCGGCCCTCCTGCATGATCTCGGTATGATCTTTATACCAAATGAAATCGTGAATAAAAAAGAAAAACTGACAACTTCTGAATTAAAACAACTTGAAAAGCACCCATCTTATACATATAAAATACTCCAAACTCTTGGGAAAAAATATTTGTGGCTTGCCAAAGTGGCTTACCAGGAACATGAAAGAGAGAACGGCCTGGGATATCCAAATGGACTTAAAGGGGGCGAAATACATGATTACGCCAAAATTATAGGCATTGTTGATGTCTATGAAGCCTTGACCCATCATAGGCCTCAAAGAAAAGGCTATATGCCTCATGATGCGGTAAAGTTGATATTGGGTACTCAAAAAAACCTTTATTCCAATGAAGTTAAAAGATTATTACTTACAAAATTATCATGCTTTCCATTGGGCAGTTATATTAAATTAAATTCGAATGCAATGTGCAAAGTGATAGAAGTTTATGACGATTCTCCTTTACGCCCAACAGTAGAAATCCTATTTGATTCACAAAAACGTAAACTTCCGAAGAGAAAGATAATAAAATTGTCGGAAGCACCACTTTTATACATTACCGGTACTGTTCACGAGTCTGATTTACCTCAATAAAGGCACTGGATGGAAGGACGCTAAACCTGTAACGGAACTCCACACGCGTCAATGGGTTGAAGTGAAAGGAAGCTAACTCACCGCAGCTACCATGTTTTTACCACCAGACACAACAAGTACCTGTTTTTTTATCATTTCACTGTCTGGTAATACCGTTTCTAACAACTTCAAATAGTGTAATTTTTTTGTTGACATTACCAAAAAGTTCCTTTATTCTCTACGACGTTCGTAAGGCATTACCCACTAAAAGCTTATTGATCATTTTTGCTTTGGCAAAACAGCATCTAAATAAGCGACCTTCCACATAGCAGGACGTTAACAATCCGCTAATAGCTGAAGTACCTTTAATGATCATAAGGTATACAACTTGCAATCATCCAATTAACTTTTCACATTATGTCAAAACTTACAAACTTACTAATACCACTTGTTTTCATATCAACTGGAGCAATATCATGTGCAAACTATGGTGTTGTGAAGAAACAAGATATAACAGATCAACAATTTGTTAACACTATAAACCAGGATGGTAGCGAACAACAAGTTCTGCCGCAACCTGAAAAAGAGAACATTACAAGCCGGGCAGTGCCTGCAAACATTCCCACGATAGAGAAACCTTCATCAATAACCAATACAAATAATAAGCAAGCGGATAATATAGCAAGCGGCAAAGATCATGTTGACAACCTGACTGGCGTGGAGCAAGGCCAGATAAAACTGAATCAAGTTGGCCTGGCCCATCTTACACTTGGTATTGCTTATGCGGAAAGAGATTTGATCGATCAGGCGATCTGTGAATTCCAAAGCGCGATAAAGGCAAACCCGCATCATTTAGAATCATATGTACGATTGGGCACTACATATGGATTAAAGGGTATGACGAATGAGGCACTATCTGAATTCAAGAAGGCAATAGATATTAATCTTAACGAAGCGGTTGCAAAAATCGTTTTTAGTGCATTACCGGTAACTGCAAATCAGAAAGTAAAAACAGATGTTGTCAATGCGCACATAAATCTGGGAAATGCGTATAAAGAGGAAGGGGAATTAAAAAGATCACAATTAGAATATGAAAAGGCTTTAGAGCTTAAACCGGAACATTCAATTGCCAGTAAATCGTTAAGCGAAATATATTACACCATCGGTACTTCCTGCCTGGAGAATAAGGAATATGATAATGCTATCGACGCATTTAACACGGTATTGAAACTAAACCCCGATTTTCCCCAAATTAAAGATGCCCTCGAAAAAGCACATTATAATCTTGGCATAAACTATGCAGAGAATGGAAAACTCGATAAAGCAATTATAGAGTTTAATAAGACCATGGAAATTAACCGTCACTACGCTATGCTGGACAAAAATAGTCTTAGCGTTATCGGTAACGACAAAAAGGCTATTTCAGATAACCGTATCCATAGTGGCAAGTCTTATTCCGGTGAGAATATTTATGACAGCACTAACAACGAGGTAAGAAAAGAAAGTCTGAATAAAGAAGAACAAGTGAAAGAGTCTCTCCAGAAAAAAATTCTTCATCAAAATAATGTTACAGAGGAAATGATACCGACAAAAAATAGCTTAGAACCTGAAAAAGCACTGTTAAAGAAAGGGCCGCATAAAGAAGGTCGAGATGAAAAACGAAATCAAGAGTATATCGCATACAAACAAACTGAAGTCAAGCAAGAAACGGGTGCAAGTCTGTCAAACGATCAAGCAAATGTAGTTGTTGCCGTTCAGGCAAACTCTTCCGGAGAAAAAGCTGTTGCTAAAAATAAAACCAACTCAGACTACAAGGTTTATACGTACAATATAACCAAAAACTACAAGACAAAAATAGAAGTTAATGAAGCTATAAAGAGATACGAAGATGATACAATTAAAAACCCATATGACAATAATGCCATTCTAAACCTTGCCTATGCTTATTACCGTAAAGCCATGTATCTTGACGACGCAATAGCAAGAAGAGAAGATGCACAGGAAGACAATCAGAACTTTTCAGTCAAACAATTTTATCTTTTGGAAGATACGAATAATGAAAAAAATAGTGATGCCGGTTCGGCTGAACAAACTAAGCCATTCGAGAGATATAATATAGATTTCCCTTACAGATTAGGCAATATGTACGAAGAGATGTTTCATGAGACTGTAATTGGGTATAAGAATACACTCCGGATTAACCCATGCTCTTCAAACGCTTTATATGGCCTTGCATTCTCTTTTGCTGTAAAAGGTTCATCCCCTGGTGTCGCATTAAAAAATAAAAACAATCCCAAAGGAGTTTTATCTGGTTATTGAGAAATAATCTTATAGTCTTAATCATAGATACAAGTGATTGTAAAATTTATGTTTAGGAATTTCAAAGTTGATAACACTTCGACTCCGCTCAGTGTGACGTCATCCTGAGCGGAGTCGAAGGATAGTCCTTTGTCGCGATAGCGACCTAACTTGATTATATAGGAATTTCCTTTTTAAGTTTTTTAGCTTAAAAAGGTTATGACAAGACGACAGTTATGATTGAAAGATAGTATATTAAAGTCTAT
>JANLHC010000322.1 GCA_024654465.1 Candidatus Scalindua sp. | reverse complement strand
AAGAAAACGACAAATGGCATTATTCATACGAAAAAGAAGTTATTTTTATGATAGATGAATTTTTCACAGTCAATTCACTTCACACAGAGAAGGGAGAGGGACTATGAAAAAGAAATTACAATCTCATTCCGGAACCATAATACATAACATTAACTGGTACAATCCAGTAAATGATCCGTCTGTACAACGCTGGTTACTTATTGTTGATTATTTTAATTTAAAACAAAAGAAGTATGGAAAAAATTAAAGAATGGATCTATAAACATAACCGGAAACCAAGTATTGAGAGATATGGGATTACGTCTGAGGAACAGGAAGAATTACTTTTGTTGGTAGAACAAATACAAAAAAAATGTATAGACGAAAAAGAACATAATTTTAAGTTTGAAGTTGCAGAATATGAATATAAAAATGATTTTTCTACAACCGGAGTCATTTCGGCACTGCCTGTTGTCTATGCTGTATGCAGTAAATGTGGATTAGCTAGAATTACAAAAATGGAATATGAAAAATAAAAGATACATAATCAGTGCGCTTGTGTTCAAGTCAAAAGCAGAAGCAGAAGCACAGATCCAAACATGGATTGATCTTGGGACGTATAACGAACAGAGTGTGGTATATGAGATTAATGACACAACACCTGAATATATGAGTACTGTAAAGTTACAAAAGGTAAAGGATAAAATACCCGAAAAGAAAATTGTTGTCCGTTGGCTTGATGACATTTTTCTGAGATAACGTATGAAAAAGAAAAAAATAGAAATAACTATTAAAGCTGAATTTGGTAGTGATTATCAAGAAAATATTTTTGAAACTGCGCTACTTGTTTTTCTAAAGAATTGGAAATTGTTTATGGAGTATAGACACAAGAAAAATAAATGTGAAATTAATATTAAAGGTTTGAATAAAAATCTTCCAATATAAAAACCAAGAAGCAAATTCTAGCTCAGTATAATAGATTTAAGATTTTAGATGATCCTGATGTTATAGAAAAACAACACATCTATGAGGGGCCATATCCTCTCGTTGAGTTTCAACACCAGAGGGATATAGGATATAAGGCGGCACTTTTGTGGGTACTTGAAATAAAAAAATGAACAACCAAGAAACAAAAAAATGTAAGGTATGCGGTGCTATTTTTTATAAAACAAAACATAATACCGATTATAATTGGAGTGTAAAGAAATATTGTGACCGTGATGATTGTAAAACTCTGGGGCGGGCAATAGAGAGATTGAATAAGTTAGGGTATAAGATTGAGAAACCATTGTGAAAAATATATGTTAATCACACTTCCAAAACCACCATCGGTAAACTCAATGTACCGTCATAACGGAAATCATACGTATATTACTCCTGATGGTGTTGCATGGCGGATAAGGGCTGGATACGCACTCAATGCTCAATACAAGAAAAAGACACCTCTACGGGGAGATTTATCGGTATACGTTACGTTATACATATGCGGTCGCGGTGATATAGATAATTTTAATAAGGGGCTTTTAGACTTATTTACAAAACATGAAGTATGGGAAGATGATAGTCAAATAGTATTTCTACAACTCCAGAAAATTAAAGTAAAACATCGAACAGATGAAAAGGTAGAGGTTGAGATTGATTGTTAGCCTCTCGCTACACCATTCTCAAACCACGTTCCATGATACCATCCTGTTAAGTTTCGTAAGTTATCCATATGGTTTTGTAGTTTTTGTCTGTTCCACTCAATTTCAAATACTTTCCGATCTGCAAGATAAGCTGGAGCTATTGTTTCAAATATTGGAGTTACATCAACAGGCGGTAGATATTCATAGTTTTCCATACTGTTTAAGAATATATTGATGTAAGAGTGAATGAATCGGCTCTCCCGTATCTTCATCCGGTATTCGTGTTTGTTCGTAGAGCTCCTGTACATGCTGAGTTAACATGGATTGACATGCAAGACAAGCGCACCCTAGCATGTGGCTAAGTTCCGTACGGAGTACATCATCCATCCGTTTTAGATCATCGCCAAATGCCTCTGTTACTATATCGGTGGCTTCATCCATATAGTCGAAGTCCTCAACAAGTTCTTCCTGTTTTTGAGGTATGACAAGTGGTATATAGTGATATTCATTTTCTTCACTCATATATGATATAATTTTTAAATTGGAGTCGGCAGTGCTATCAGAATATAGTTCAGATGGCTAGAACGTACGCCCTGGGAGCGTAAGGTCACAGGTTCGAGTCCTGTTATTCTGACAAACATGCTGGATGATCTGTATCAGCCCCTGCCTTTAATTCTGCTTCGCATGCAAATTTTCTGTCTGTTGCATATCTCATTCCCCAGATTATTCTTCCTCCAGGATATGAGTTTGCATCTGATTTATGAGTTTCCTCGTGAATTATATCTTCGGGAGTCGGAGTTTCAAGGTAAATAATTTGGTCTGTAAGTGGTACATAATATGCCTCGGTTCCGACAGGTACACAACCCATCATTGCAATCGCCACAAGACCTACGCTTATGGCCCGTACAGCCATTTTCTCCATCTTCTGACTATAGATACCAGTCTGATTTTCCATGTTCTCATACGGTATACACTAAAATCCAGTAATTCCGCGCTCACCCAACATACCAGTATTTCTGGTTTTAAGTGGATTGTCCTTCGCTTCCTCATGTAATAATTTATCTAAAAATCGCAAGAGTGCAACCGCTCCTGTTACATAGATATATCGGAGGTCAAGATTTCCGTCCTGGAGTCCAACTATTGCAACTGGGATAACAGACAATACAACAACGCGCAATCCTTCTTTAATTGCATCAATAAGTGATTCTTTCATATTAGTGATCTAAAAGGAATAACACACAACCTATTGCCATAATAACCTGACCCACAATCAACACTGCCGGTATTGGTAGAAGGGATGCACACATGATAAGTGTAAGTCCACCCCACATTAGTTTAGTACCCATAAAAAAATATTGAATTTATAATTTTTTAACGATTGTTTACTACATTATCCATTTTAGTTTCAAGTGTTATAACCCGTGCTCTCGTGTCATCGTTAAATGCTCTTCGCTCTTTTAGCATTGACGATATTTCATTAAGTTGGGCATTAGTGTAATTCTGTTTTTGTTCAAGTATATTTAAGCGATTAGCCATCGCAAAATAAAATCCGGATACGGTAATCGTCATCGTGACAATAGATGCAATAAGGGTATATAAATTATCCACGCGCCACGCAGGGAGTCCCCCTATATCTCCATTTGTTTTTGTGTTTCTATAGTATTTTTT
>JANLHC010000316.1 GCA_024654465.1 Candidatus Scalindua sp. | reverse complement strand
TCAGTCATTTCGCAGTCACAATACTGCATAATCATGACTATTTGACTCCCAATCAAACGCCCTTCCATCTAAGCCAATCTCTCACCCTGAATGTATAATCATACTTATCTAACTCTTGCTTAATTATTTCTTAGCATATCAAAATAGTTATATCAAACATCTTCCCAATTTGTTGCTTGATTCCGGATACGTATAAACATAATATGCTTATTATGTTTATACTAAAAAAAGGAGATAAACCGTGACAACTAAGCCAAACGACGTCAAAATCAAAATGGATAAGTTTAAATCATTAGAGTTCGGAACCAGTGGGTTAAGAGATAAAGTCACAGCAATGACAGATATGGAGTGTTATATAAACACAAGAGGTTTTATCATGTTTTTGGAAGAAAGAGGTGAACTCAACGCCTCTGGTAAGGATATTGCCCTGGGAGGTGATCTGCGTTCGAGTACTCCCAGAATAATGTCGGCAGTATCACTTGCGATAAAAAACTCAGGTTATAGAACGCTTTTCTGTGGGAGAGTACCGACTCCAACACTTGCCTATTATGCTATGTATAAATGCATGCCTAGCATTATGGTTACAGGCAGTCATATCCCTGATGACAGGAACGGTATAAAGTTTACTAAAAAATCCGGAGAGGTATTAAAAACTGATGAGGACGATATTCTCAGGAACGTAGAATACGCAAGGACAACAGAATATGAAAAACCACTTCAGGAATCCTTGTTTGATAAGAAAGGCATGTTTAAAGAAGAATACAATTTACCCGAAGCAGAATTTGAAATGGAGGCAATAAACATATATGTGCATCGGTATACTGATGTTTTCAAGAATAAGCCTCTTTCACGCAAAAAGATTGTTTTGTATCAGCATTCTGCTGTGGGAAGGGATATTGTACAGGAAATATTTGAAGGCCTTGGAGCAGATGTTGTCCCCATTGAAAGAAGCAATAAATTCGTAGCTGTTGACACTGAAAAAGTGTCAATTGATACTACCTCACTTTTACAGAAAGCTTCCAGGGAACACAAACCATTTGCTATTATAACGACTGACGGAGATTCGGACAGACCTCTTCTTGCGGATGAAAACGGCCGTTTCCTGCCGGGAGACAAACTTGGCGCCCTTATCTCCATTTTTTTAAGTCCGGATTTTGTTGCTATTCCAATAAGCGCTAACGATGCCGTTGTCAGTTCTCTCGAGGAAAGAGGGATCAAGGTGATGCAGACCAGGATAGGCTCTCCATACGTAATTGATGCAATGAACAGTGAAATTGAGAGAAATCCGGGTTCAAAAGTAGCCGGCTGGGAATGCAACGGAGGATTTCTCCTTGGCAGCGATTGGTCCATAGATAATAATACCCTGAAATCTCTTCCAACCAGGGATGCAGTATTGCCTCTTATCTGCGTGTTGCTTTTGGCAGCCAAAGGCCACCAGACAGTCTCAGAGCTAGTTACCTCTTCACTTCCAGACAGATACACCCACTCAGATGTCATTGACGATAAAACACCCGGTTGTGAAAGCTATACGGCAGAAATGGGTAAAACCATTATCAAGATGTTGTCTCCGGAAAACTCTGATATTTCTCAGGTTGATTTTACAGAAGAAGGCATAAAGGCAAATGGTGTTGATTGCAGTACCGGATCATACCATAATCTGACTTTGATCAAGGAAAAGCTTTATCATTATTTTACAAAAGAAAGAGGATTTACCGATATAGTCTCAATAAACTTTATAGACGGTATTCGTATAGTATTTTCCAATAACGATGTTGTTCATCTAAGACCCTCAGGAAATGCACCGGAATTCAGGATATATGCAACGGCTGATACTCAGGAAGCAGCAAACCAGATAGTAGAAAAAAGATATGATATCGTACCGGATATTATCAGTGACATTATTAATAAAGAGGGTGGAGAGTGAAACCTGATACCGGAAACGCATGTTTTACCAGGATTCTAAATGCTGTACTCAATGGCAGCCCCGTTTATGTAAGACCCTATAAAGAACCCAAGGTTTGGGGTGTAGACGGCATTGGTGAATATTGGTACGGCGCTGAGGAAGGAGAAAAGAGTTCAACTGCGGTTGTAGGAAAGGATGCATTTTCATTATACAAGATTATTGAAAACGGTCCTGAGAAATTTCTTGGCGAAAAGGTAGTTGCCAGATTCGGCAAGCGGCTTCCACTTGTGAAAATATTAACTCCCAAAAGCAGATTATCTGTGCAGTTTCATGACAACAAGAACGAACTCTGGATAATCACCGGAACGGATAAAGAGATTGCCGGTGGAACGCCCTGGATAATTACAGGCTTCTCCAGAAAGGCTGTTGAGTTATATGGCAAGGCTGTGACAGGGTATTACAAAGGTGCCCTTGCAATATATGGGGAAGCGCTGAACAACCTTATTGAAATAATGATAGATAGCGGTTATGAGAAATTGCTTGATGATAAAAAGGATGTTGAACTTGCATCTCAGGAAGTTGTCCATAGTAAGCCCGGATCTTCAGAAATAGCAGGAGATCTGGAAAAGCTAAAAGCTGCTAAGAGAGGGCTTGATGTTTTCTACAACAGGCAATATGTTGAAATCGGAGATGTTATCCCTATCCCTTCCGGAACATTACACGCACTTGGCCCCGGGGTAGAAGTCGTAGAACCTCAGATTGCGGGGCCAACACAATCACTCGAAGATGGAACAACATATCCCGTAAGGTATGCGTTTCCGGCATACCCACGGGAAGGAGCTATAAAGATGTTGGAAATAGACAGGGTGCACGAGATGCTTCCTGAGGTGATGGAAAAGACTTACCCGGAAGTTGCAGATGAAACTGATTACGTACTGGTTGAGCGGTTGCCGGGAAAGTTTGAAGACAAGGGACTTGAAGTCCATCGGATAACATTTAAAGATGACTCAGAGTACCAACAATCACCTACGAGTTTTCATACTCTGATTGTTTTAGTGGGTGATGCCCGTTTGTGTATAAACGATAAAGAATATAACATCCCGAACGCCGCTCCTGATGGAGAGATGCTTATAGTACCGGCATCAGCCGGGCACTATAAGATACATGCTTGTAAAAATACACAAATTATTGACACTTTTACACCTGTATAGCAGGGCGAGGAAAGATGTTTTTGCTTGCTGTAGCAATACATGAATTGCAGATCCATAATATATCATTATATTGCCTTCATGCACGATACAGCCTCTTAGATGCTATATATGATAAAGATCCAAATGCAAGGGTGGCTGTCGAATGCTTTGCAAAAACCGGATTTGTTGTTGTAGGAGGTGAGATTACAACAAGCGCTTATGTCATTGTCTATTGTCCTGGCACATAATCTTGCAAAAAAGTTAACCGATATCAGGAAATCTAAGAAAATTGATTATTTAAGGCCTGATGGGAAATCTCAGGTCACAGTTGAATACCACAACGGGACTCCTGAAAAAGTAACGGCAGTTGTTATTGCTACTCAGCATTCAGAAGATACTGAATTAGAGCAGATAAGAAAAGATGTAATTGAAAAGGTTATCAAGCCTGTCTGTGGAGATTGGATTACAGATGAAACAAAATATTATGTAAACGGAACAGGAAAGTTTGTAATTGGCGGCCCGGCAGGAGACACAGGACTTACTGGAAGAAAGATTATTGTTGATACTTATGGTGGGCATGGAGCGCATGGCGGAGGCTGTTTCTCTGGAAAAGACCCTAGTAAAGTGGATAGGTGCGGTGCGTATGTTGCAAGGTATGTGGCAAAGAATATTGTTGCGGCAGATCTTGCAGATAAATGCGAAGTCCAGCTTGCATACTGCATTGGTGTAGCAGATCCGCTATCAGTACTTGTAGAATGTGGTGGAACAAATAAAATTCCTGAAGAGAAAATGTATGAAAGAAAGTATTAAATAAGGGAATTGTGATTGTGCAACCAGGCAAGGAGAGATGTCTTACTTGCTGACGCCGTGGCAATACATGAATCCACACATCCGTAGTATATCCTTATATTATTATCTTGCTCAATCCAACCGAATTATGTCATGTTTCTTTCTCTGGATTTTCCTGAACGACAGAGATCTCTTTCATACTCAACAAGGAAAGAAGGAAGCATATCGTGCTTTCTGCTCCCTGATTCAGGTTTACACCTGTACTGGCTAACCCATCATAACAGCCCCCTGTAACAAAATCGTACAAATTCAGGTTGCCATCATTACCCCCCAGAAACCACTCAAATGATATTTTCATAGGTTTAAGATGTTTTGCATCTTTGGTGACCAGATAGGCAGCCTTACAAACTTTGATCATCCAGAATGCGTCAATGGGTTGTTGATCGAAGTGCGATCTTGCTTCGCCCTTTTTATACCACCGATGATTTCCGATGAGAGACAGGGTGCCATTTCTAATACAGTTATCCAGCAGGAAATTCATCGTTGACATGGCTGTATCAAAATATTTTTTGTTCTTTTCTACCGTATAACCCTTGAATAAAGCGGTTGGCAATAGCCCGTTTGCATATGCCAGGATATTCTCAAACCATTGCCATTTACCATCCTGGTGTCTCTCATATTCAGTGACAATCTTGTCGCAATAGGACACGAAAATTGATCTCACATCCCGGGCCCCGCCGTATCTTCGCAGGTAATAAAATACGCCAAGTATCGCGTACGCGGCCCCCCTCACGCTCTCTACTCTGTGCGCGATGGCCTTATCAAAACACTCCTTTGCAATTCCCGAATAAGGATCAGGGGCGAATGCAATAAGATAACCCAAAGCCCATAAAGCGCGTCCGTGCCAGTCATCTCCGAGATTGATGGTGGGATCGTTTTCTTTGGTTGGATTCAACCCCATATCAAAAAAGTTATAGAAACGTCCCGAATCATCCTGCGCGTTAAGGACAAACGCCAGGTATCTGTCAAGCAGTAACAGTATTTCCCTGTCCTGAAAGAGTTTAAAGTATTGAGTTGAGAGGATCAAAGCCCTGGCGTTATCGTCAATGGCATATCCGTGTTTATAATTGGGTACGGTATATTTCGCGTGTTGTACTATCCCATAATGACTGGTCAGATTTCTCAAATGGTTTAAATTCACTTCAGGAAGACT
>JANLHC010000314.1 GCA_024654465.1 Candidatus Scalindua sp. | reverse complement strand
GAGACATCGGCATCCATGGAAGAGATATCATCCATGACGAAACAAAATGCAAAGAACGCAGAGGAAACATCGAAATTAGTAGACGTGTGCATTGTTGATGCAGAAAACGGTAATAAGGCGGCGGCTGAAGTGAGCAGTTCAATGGAAGAAATAGCTTCCAGCAGCAAGAAGATAGCGGAGATTACAAAGATAATAGACGGTATAGCATCGCAGACCAATGCTCTGGCACTTAAAGCCGGTCAGGACACATCTCAGATCATAAAGCAGGGAAACAGCTTTGCTGTGGTTGCAAAAGAGGTCAGAAACCTTGCTAATAAGAGTATGGCTGCGGCAAAAGACACCAGTGTAATAGTTAAAAGCTGTCTCGCAAATACCGATAAACTTGAGAATGGAGCAAGCAAAAACAAAGAATTTAATGAAAATATTAAAAAGATTGCCAGAGGTATCAAGGACATAGAAACTATAGCATTTCAGACTAACCTCCTGGCCCTTAATGCTGCAGTCGAAGCCGCTCGCGCAAGTGATAACGGGGAGAAGTTTGCTGCTGTCACAGAAGAAGTAGGCAATCTTGCCAAAAAGAGTGCGGATGCGGCAAAAAACACTACTGTTCTGATAGGTGAATGTGTTCAAAAAGCTGGCGAGGGAACCAGGATTGCCGCTAAATGCAAAGAAGATACAGAACATATTGTTAAGGACGTAAAACGAGCCGCGGTCCTGACAAAAGAGATAACGGAAGCATCTGCAGAACAATCAGAGGGTATTACTCAGGTTAGCAATGCAGTACAACAGATGGACCATGTTACACAGCAGACGGCGGCAAACGCAGAAGAAACGGCATCTGCAAGCGAAGAATTAGCAGCCCAGGCGCAAACAATGAAGGAACAAATTAATATATTAGCGATACAGGTTGATGGTAAAGGAGAACATCGAAGAAATAAACCTGCAAATCCTGATAAAGGCAATGCAGGAAAACCTGATAATGTAATTTCCAGTCAGATACCGGAACAGAATGTTACAGACGTAAAAACACCAGGCAAGAGTGTATTGAAATTAATTTCTATACCAATATACATATTGAAATCAATCGCCAAACTGAGAAAACGTGATGATTCCAACAAAGAAATCAAATCCGAGTCTATGGATTCACCTGAAACTGCTCCTGATACTGATAACGAAACGGGAGATAATGGTAATGGCAGGAATGAAGACGTTCTAGTCAAAACAGATTCTAACGAAAGCATTATTCCAATGGGCGAGAATAGGATTCTGGAACATAATGAAAGTTTTAAAGATTTTTAGATAGCAATACGATTCATATTATAATTCTAGGTCTTATGCACGAAGGTTTACACCAAGGGAATTGCTGAGATTTGCAAGGATTTTTTCCTGCAGGATATCTACTTCATCGCTCTTCAGGGTTTTATCATCTGCCCTGAATATAATCCTGAAGGCGATACTCTTCCTGCCTTTCTCAATCTGCTTGCCTCTGTATACGTCAAAGAATTCTATGTCGTCAACATAGTCTATCTTAAGAGATTCTATACACCCTTTTATCTCTGCCCAGGTAACAGCCTCATCACTTACGACGGCAAAATCTCTCGTCACTATGGGAAATGATGGTATTTTCCGGTATGAACTTTCAAGATTTGTTTTATCTATCAGTATGTTAAAATCAAGTTCTGCGACGCAAGGCTTGCTTCTTAAATCATAATTACTAATTACTTCTCTACTTAATTCTCCAATAAACCCCAGGACGCTATCTCCAAGCCTCAGCTCTGCCGATTTTTCTGAACTGAACAGACCAAAATCAAAATGCGTACTCTCAAGACTGTCCGCAATATTAAGGTGACTGAGTATGGCCTCTATCACGCCTTTTAAAGCCAGATACCCTTCCTCCCCGAGAATACATAAACACTCCTTCTCTTCCGGTAATTGGTCGTCCTCCTTAGGCAAATAAACCTTGGACAATTCATATATATCAGTTTTCTCTACACCATAGTTCTGATTATGTTTCTTCACCCTCAGAAGATTATGCGCCAGTGCCTTCCTCAGAAGGTCATCATCCTGTCGAATTGGATTCAAAATCCTCATACCTTTTCCGTCCGACCATATATCGTTATGCCGGCCCTGTGAATCACCTACAATACTGTCAGTGATAACTTCATTAAAACCCAGTCCGGAGAGGACGTTTTTTGTCTTCTCTGTAATTTTATCTAGTCTATTTTCACAGGCAAGCCTGACACCAATATTATTTCTTACAGGTATTTTGTCGTATCCATGTATCCTGGCGACTTCCTCTATCAGATCTATTTCCCGATAGACGTCTTCCCTGAAACTGGGAACACCCACACTGAACCCGTCTGCAGTTTCAGAATTTATTCTAAACTGTAAGTGTCCTAGTATATCCTTCGCCGTATCTTTTTCTATCTGAAGTCCCAACAGGCTGTTCAACCGGGACATCTTCAATGAAACACTCACTTTATTGCCTTCTAAATAGTTTTGATCGATAACCCCATCCACAGCCTGACCACCCGCTATCGCCAATATCAACTTTACCACTCTCCTTGATGCCCAGTCAATGCACTCAGGGTCCACGCGCCGTTCAAAACGATAGGAAGAGTCGGACGTCAGACCAAGTTTCCGGGAGGTCCTTCTGACACTTCTCGGATCAAAGAAAGCACTTTCCAGAAGGATGTTCCTTGTGGTATCAGAAACCTCTGTATCCTTTCCTCCCATTATACCGGCAATAGCAACCGGTTTCTGTGAATCTGCAATCACCAGCATTTCTTCAGACAGCGTACACTTGCTGCCATCGATTGCCTCCATAGTTTCATCCTTCTTTGCCCTTCTGACAACAACCCTGTTCTCACTCAACTTGTTAGCATCAAATGCATGTAACGGCTGACCGCTCTCCATCAATACATAGTTTGTAATATCCACGATATTATTTACGGGACGCAACCCAATACTGCGAATTCTTTTCTGCAGCCATTCTGGTGATGGTCCTATTTTCACATCTTTTATGATTCTCGCCGTATACCTCCGGCACAATTCATTATCTTCTATAGCAACACTTGTTATATCATTTATATTTTCATCCGTTGTATCATAGTCCACATCCGGAATATCAAGCGTACCGCGAACAATGGCAGCTACTTCTCTTGCAACACCGATAAAACCCAGGCAGTCAGGCCTGTTTGAAGTCACCTCAACCTCCAGGCAAAAATCATCTTCTACTGAGCTTACAGTGTCAACTACCAATCCAGCATTCGTCAAACTTTCTGCCAATTCCTCTACGGAAAGACCGTGTTTACAATAATCCTTAAGCCAGTTGTAACTGATTTTCATAGGTTTTAAAATTGTGATAAAAATCTCAGGTCATTTTCAAAGAAAAGCCTGATGTTATCTATTCCATACTTTAGCATGGTAAGCCTCTCCACGCCCATGCCAAATGCAAACCCGGTATATTTTTCGGGATCATAGCCAACGGCATTAAACACATTGGGGTCCACCATTCCCGCGCCCAATACCTCAACCCAGCCACTTTGGGAGCACACACTGCATCCCTTTCCTTTACAGAGAGAGCATGAAATATCGATTTCTGCACTTGGCTCGGTAAAGGGGAAGAATGAAGGACGAAATCTCATCTTTATATCCTGTCCGAAATACGACTGGGCAAACAGGGTTAAAACATATTTTAGATCGCTGAAGCTGACACCTTCATCCACCATCAGCCCTTCAATCTGATGAAACATGGAAGCATGACGAGCATCAACTGTGTCCGGACGAAAGACCTTTCCCGGAGCTATCATCCTTATGGGAGGTTTTTTCTTTTCCATCACCCGTATCTGGACGGTAGAGGTCTGGCTTCTCAGGAGGCGCTTGTTACCCAGGTAAAATGTATCAAAATCTTCTCTGGAAGGATGGTCAGCGGGAATATTCAGAGCATCAAAGTTGTAGTACTCGTGTTCTACCTCAGGTCCGTATTCTATATCGAAACACAGTTTCTTGAATATCCCTTTAATTTCATCGATGGTTTGTGTAAGCGGATGCTTATGTCCATAGGGTTTGTGCTCGCCCGGTTGCGATACATCAAATGACGGCAGTGTAAGTGACGCTTCAGCAGAAGTGTCAAATCCACCTTTTTTTTCTTCTATCCACCTGCCTATTTCATTCTTAAGAATATTTGCAGACTTCCCGGTAGACGATCTCTGTTCGGACGGCAAACTGGGAATTGCCTTGATTATCTCATTAATAACACCACCTTTTCTTCCGAGATATCTGGTCTTTATCGTTTCAACTTCTTCGATAGACCCAGCCTTTGCCAAATCGTCCTTTGCCTGGTTTTTTATTTCGCTTAATCTTTCCTGCATAATAAATCAGCTCCCTATGGTTGCCAATTCAGGTAGTGTTGTTCCACAAAACAAAATTTATATTAAGGGGGGTATAACGTGCAAGTGGAATTGCATGCCGCTTAACTCAAGTGTCAATCCCGCTTTCAAGAATATTCCAGTGTGTCACTGGAATCCTTCCCGTCCGAACGACTTATCCGGGCGGGCCGAAAGGAAGGGTATATAACAATATCCCAAATTGCGGATTGGATATCGAGGATTGTTAATCAAAAAAACAAACCATAAAGAGTGGAAAAGCCGGAACGCATGGTACGCATTCCGGCCTTAAATATGTTGCTTTGACAACTCAACCAATTTATCAAAAGCTACAGGATCGTTTACTGCTGCTTCCGCTAACATCTTCCTGTCAACTACAACATTTGCTTTTATTAACCCGTTGATAAAACGACTATAATTTATCCCGCGCATTTTAGCAGCTGCGTTTATGCGTATTATCCAAAGTTTTCTGAAATTCCTCTTTTTACATTTTCTATCTCTGTAGGCAAAGGCCATTGCCCTCACATATGTTTCACTGGCCTTTCTAAAGAGATTACCTCTACCACCCCAATACCCTTTTGTTGCATTGAGAAGTCTTTTTCTTCCCTGTTTCTTTGCTGAACCGTTTCTTACTCTTGGCATCTTTAAAACCTTTCTTGCGCTTATTCTAAAATATTTACTATGCTTTTCCTAAAGCACG
>JANLHC010000245.1 GCA_024654465.1 Candidatus Scalindua sp. | reverse complement strand
AAAATTTTTGTTGATTTTCATGCTACTGCAAAAGTGTATGATTTATCATAACAGATATCAATTTGTTGGCGTAAATTTATCTATATCATAGTCATAAGTATTAGTCAAACCTTTAATTTCAGGCATATTTTATTTGCAATTTTATATATATTTGATATATTTTATCAACATATTATATTCTTCTATTTAGCATGTATGTTTGTGTGACAAATTCTAGTCGCAGAGTACAAGTGTAGGTTATAATGCTAAACTTATATTATATAAATCCCCGCTATTATATTCTTTTTATTATGGAGCTAAGTTAATGGTAAGTAACGAGTTAGATTTAAATGAAACCTTTTTAACAGAACCGCTGACAAGGGAAAATATATTCTCGCTAAAGAATCAAATTTATACATCAAAGGCCAATTACGAGGAGCTAGAGAACAAAATTAAGGAATTAAGGACATCTATAAGCTCTGAGCAGGATTCTTCTGTAACCAAAAAAAACAGTTTAATTTTGGGTATATGTTTATGGATATCAGGAAATGTGGAAGAGGCATTTGATGTGCTTACCACATTTAAGTCTGATAAGGTTGCATCTTATTTTCTTGGAAAATGCTATCAGGAACGTGAAGAATATGAAAAAGCGATCGAGTGCTTTGAGAGTTCAAAACAAGCAAATGAGGATGAGTTTAAAATAGAAGTAAATATCGCAGAAACACAAAGGCTGTCCGGAGATTCTCAAAGTGCTTTAAAAATGATTCAAAAATTATCTAAAGGGCATGATAACGATGCCGACCTTCACTACCAGTGGGCACACTGTCTTGACAATCTCGGTGAATACGATGAGGCGCTAACTCATTACAACCGAACACTGGAAATTGATCCAAGCCACGCAAGTTCATTATTTAGGCTTGCTTACTATTACGATCTAAGCGGAGAAGATGAAAAAGCACTGGAATACTATGAAAAATGTGCGGAAACTGTTCCATTATACACCAATGCCATGATTAATCTTGGATTGCTATATGAAGACAATGATGATTATGAAAAAGCTATTTCCTGTTTTTATGCAGTTTTGCGATCTTATCCAAACCATAAGACTGCAAAACTTTTTCTCAAGGATGCAGAAGCCGGTTTAAATATGCTTTATGACGATGATAAGGTCAAGAAACAGGATAAGGAGATCGAAGTATTAAACATTCCGATTTCCGATTTCGAACTTTCTGTTAGAAGTAAAAATTGTCTGGAACGTATGGGCATAATAACACTAGATGACTTAACAAAAGTTACCGAATATGAACTACTCTCATATAAGAATTTTGGAGAAACATCTTTAACGGAGATCAAACATATACTTAATCAGAAAGGGTTGCGTCTTGGTCAGGCGGTTGAATCTGATTTGTTTATTGATTCTGATGGTGGTGCGGACGATGGTGAACAATCAAAAACAATTTCTGAAATGGAACTTTCTGATGAGTGTAGGAGTGCCATTCAAGAAATTGGTATCGGGTCAATAAGCGATTTGGCATCAAAAACAGAAACCGAACTTTTAGAGCAAGATGGCTTTACGCAGGCATTTGTTGATGAAATAAATAACCAACTGGACACGCTTGGTTTAAAACTTCATAGCGGGAACAATGTAGGCTAAGGTTTTGATGCAATTTAAGATCAAGCGGCCTATTTGACAAATCTCATGAAGATTGTTACAAACTTCATTAGTTATCTCATCCACTAGTATGCTTAAATACATAAATTTCCCACATATTATCAGGTACTAAGCGGTTCCGGAGATTATAACAGGATGAACGTTGTCCTGTTTGAATTAATATTATAACAAGTGTATTTGGCATTAGTTAAATGTTTGATTTTATTTACGGTAATATAGCATACAAAAACCCAACAACCGCAATAATTGAAACAAATGGTATTGGATATAAAATACACATACCGCTATCAACTTTTGAAAAAATATCTAATAAAGTGAAAGCAAAATTACACACAAAGCTTACTATTAGAGATGACGAAATAAAAATATATGGGTTTTATTCATTAGAAGAGAGAGATTTGTTTAATTTGCTTCTTTCAGTGAATGGAGTTGGCTCTAACGTGGCGCTTACAATACTTTCAAGTAGTTCAATTAGTCAATTTGAAAGATATGTTGTCAGTAATGATCCGAAATCTTTACAACGTATTAAAGGGATAGGCAAAAAAACGGCAGAAAGAATTATATTAGAACTGAAAGAATCAATAAAGTGTGTTTTACCTGATTCAAAATCTTCGACCGAAACAGAGAATATGGCAATAATCTCGGATGCGATAATGGCTATGATTTCACTCGGATATGCAAGGCCCGAAGCGGAAAAGGCCGTGCGCAAAGCTTCTGATAATATTGATGTTACAGAAGGAGTTGAAGTCCTTATCAAAGAAGCGTTAAGTCGCGTATGATTAATAGATGCTTAACGTTTTAATAAACAAAATATCAAGGTGTTTTGAAAATGTCCGATAATAATGTCCTTTCTTCTGATAATGCTCCCGAAGACGAAAATCTGGATGTTGAGCTACGGCCAAAAAGATTTAATGATTTCATTGGACAGGAATCAATTAAAAAAAACCTGCATATTTATATAGAAGCCTCTAAGAAAAGAGGAGATGTTCTCGACCATATTTTATTTTCAGGTTCGCAAGGGTTAGGAAAGACAACTCTTTCACAAATCATTGCCAATGAAATCAATGTTGACATCAAAGCAACTTCAGGACCGGTTCTTGATAAGCCTGGTGATTTAGCCGGTATATTAACTAATTTACAACTTGGTGATATCTTATTCATAGATGAGATTCACAGATTAAACAAAACTACAGAAGAATATCTTTATTCAGCGATGGAAGATTATTCCATTGATATTCTGATAGACCAGGGACCAAGTGCCAGATCGGTAAAGATCAATCTTCCGCGTTTTACACTTATTGGAGCGACTACACGTGAAGGATTGTTAACGCCATCTTTTCGTGCCAGATTCGGCGTGTTGGAAAGGCTGGATTTTTATCCATGGGAAGAACTAAAAGAGATTGCCATTAAATCGGCTAAAACTCTGAAAATAGAAATTTATGAAAAAGCCGCCGAGATGATTGCAAAATGCTCTCGAGGCACGCCAAGAATTGTAAATAGATTCATAAGGCGAATCAGAGATGTTGCTCAGGTAAAAGGCAGTAACAAGATTACAGAAAGCATTACAAGGTTAGGTTTTGACATGTTGGGTGTAGATAAAGACGGATTCGGCGACTTAGACAGAAAAATACTAAACGCTATTATACAGCATGGCGGAGGACCAGTTGGATTGAAAACAATAGCAGTTTCCGTAAATGAACAGGAAGACACAATTGAAGAAGTTTATGAACCTTTTCTGATCCAAAAAGGTTATTTGAGTAAAACGCCTCGAGGTAGAATTGCAACACAAAGAGCTTATGAGTATATGGGACATAAGACTGTCACAGGAAAACAAAGTTCTCTTTTTTGATTAAATGGCTAATCTTTTACTACATATTTGCTGTGCGGGTTGTCTCTGCGCCCCTCTTGATGAATTAAGGAGTGAGGGACTAAAAGTCCATGGCTATTTTTACAATCCTAATATTCATCCATTGTTGGAGTTCAGGAAAAGACTTAAAGCTGTTCATATTTTCCAGGAAAGTGATCCGATAGAAATAGATTATTGCGAAGAATATGGATTAAGAGAATATCTGAGTGAAGTCAACTACGAAGGTGAAAACAGGTGTGAAGACTGCTATAGATTGAGGCTTAGGACAACAGCACACCATGCAAAAGAAAAAGGCTTTGATGCTTTCTGCTCAACGTTGCTTTTCAGCAAGCAACAAGATCATGATAAAATCAGGGAGATGGGAGAGCAGATAGCCAGGCAAGTTGGGATACCTTTCGAATATAGAGATTACCGACATTTATGTGAGTGTAGTCAGCGTATAGCAAAGAAGAAAATGCTCTATCGGCAATCGTATTGTGGTTGTATTTTCAGTGAATTTGAGAGATATAAAGATACAACTCGAAACCTATATGAAGGTTGGAAGTTAAAAGAGAATTTGGCAGGTAGTAACACTCAAAAAGAGGTAAAAGAAAATTGCCCATAACTAATGCAAAAATTAGATATGCATTTGCCTGCTTGATTTCTGTCTGTTTTTTAGTTGTGTTGCTTGTTTCATGTTTAAATACTAACAATAGTGCCGAAAACGTTTATAGATATGACAATTATTTAAAAACCCCACCAAACATTCGGGTGCTTTTACATAACAATATAAAAGAAATTCAAATTGAAATTAATCAGCCTTATAGTATTTCAGATTTCAAGAGCAATGAAATATTGGCTGACAGAGATAATCTAAAAAAATCAGTCATGTATTTAGAATCAGGTGACTTTAGAACTCGACCGCTAACATCTGATTCTACGCACAATACATCAACTACTTTTGTAAAGGCAAATGGGAATGTCAGTATATTTACAAATAAGGGTTTTGTTGAACTAAACAAATCAAAGTATTGTGGTAAGCTTATATTAGTCCCCAAGGAAGATAATAGGTTTTCTATAGTGGAGGAGATCGGTATAGAAGAATATTTGCCTGGAGTCATTGAAGGTGAAATGCCGATTATGTGGAATGATGACGCATTACAGGCACAGGCAATTGCCGTAAGAACTTATGCAATTTATAAGAGAAAAATAAACGTAAATGCTCTTTACCATATTAACAAACTTGATCTTGCTTATAACGGTTCATACATGAACCAGGCAAAGACGAAAGAAATTGTCGACAAAACCAGGGGCACCGTCATGGTATATAACTGGAAGTTATTCCCCGGGTATTTCCATAGTACATGTGGAGGCCATACGGAGGATATCAATCTGGTCTTTAATCTAAAGAGCATACCGCCTTTAAGCGGTGTAGATTGTGGCTATTGCAATGACTCGAAGTATTATCACTGGATGAAGAAGCTTGGAAAGAATGAGATTCAAATCAAACTAAATGCAACCAAATCTAATGTAAAAAAAATACGTAATATAACAACTGAGCAAATCGGGCCTGGTGGTCACTGTTCTACGATAAAGATTGACCATGCAGGAGGAACAGAAAGAGTTAATGCAAACGATTTCAGACTTATAATTGGTCCAAACAACTTGCGCAGTACCTCATTCAGTATCAAAGAAATTGGAAACTCCTTTATTTTTGAAGGCAGCGGTTGGGGACACGGTGTTGGTTTGTGTCAGTATGGTACTCAAAAAATGGCAAAATCAGGATTTAGATGGTATGACATTCTGAGGTATTATTATCCGGAAATTGATCTGGTAAAAATATATTAAGAATATAGGATATTGGAGGTTTTTTTGCAATTCAGGCTTCTAGCCAGGGACAATAAAACTAAAGCAAGATGTGGAGAAATAACCACTAATCATGGTATAATCCCTACACCGGCTTTTATGCCGGTTGGAACACAGGCAACAGTAAAGGCCTTAACACCTTGTCAATTAAAAGAGACAAATGCACATGCTTTACTTTGCAACGCTTACCATTTATACCTGAGACCTGGGGATGAAGTTGTAAAAAAACTTGGTGGCTTGCATAAATTTATGAATTGGGATGGTGCAATAATCACCGATAGCGGTGGTTATCAGGTTTTCTCCCTTGCGCGTTTGACAAAAGTAACAGATGATGGTGTAGAATTTCAATCTCCAATAGATGGATCCAGGAGATTTTTAGGTCCTGAAAAAGTGATGAAGATACAGCATTCGTTAGGAGCTGATATTATAATGGCTTTTGATGAGTGCCTGCCATATCCGTGTGAAAGGGATAGAGTCAAGCAATCTATGCATAGAACGGTAAAATGGGCAAATAGATGTCTCAACGCTCATAACAGCGAGGATCAAGATCTGTTTGCCATTGTACAGGGTAGCGTTTTTAAAGACATTCGTGAAGAATGTGCAGATAGATTGGTTGAAATTGGGTTCAACGGATATGCGATTGGTGGCTTAAGTGTTGGCGAAGGAAACCATCTGATGAATGAAGTACTGGAATATACAGTACCACGCTTACCTACAGACAAACCTCGCTATCTGATGGGAGTCGGATTCCCGTTAGATATTCTGGATGGAATCGAACATGGGATTGATATGTTCGATTGTGTAATACCCACTAGAAACGGTAGAAATGGCTGTGCTTTCACTATGGAGGGCAAACTGAAAATTCGTAACAGTTGTTATAAAGAAGACGAAAGACCACTTGACGAAGATTGTCATTGTTATACTTGCAAAAATTTTTCAAGAGGTTATATTAGGCACTTGCTTACTGCAA
>JANLHC010000053.1 GCA_024654465.1 Candidatus Scalindua sp. | reverse complement strand
ATAAATGCTATTGCCTCTCCTGAAAAATCTCTTAACCGTCGCCTCATCATTAATAACAGCAACTACGATATCACCATTCTCCGCAGTTTGCTGGGATTTAACCAGTACGAAGTCACCATCCTGGATGTGGGCATCTATCATACTGTCCCCTTCTACCCTGAGAAAAAAAGTATTGTCCCAACGAGCCACTGATGCATCTATGGCCAGATGCCCCATAATATCTTCAACCGCAAGGTAAGGTGCTCCGGCCCTGACCCTTCCGACTACGGGTATCAACTTTGCCTGGCTCTCTGGTGTTTCCGCACACACTTCTATTGCCCTTGGGCTATTTGGTATTCTCTTTATGTAGCCCTTACGTTCAAGTATATCCAGATACTTCTTTACGCTGTTGGTACTCGCCAGTTTAAGGTGATATACCATCTCCCGAATAGTAGGCGGATACCCGTTTTCCCGGATATGTTTCGTCAAGAATGACAGGAAATTATGTTGTTTTTTTGTAAGTTTAGCTTTCATAATAAGGTAAACACATGTTCACCTAATATATTATCCGGCTATATATCTGTCAAGGATTAAGTTTCTGGCGACCTCGAAGGTTTCTACAAAATTGCAGGAAAATTTTCTTGTTTATTGAGATGTGGTGTTTTTGATATGAGAAAGGATTGTCAACAATTCTTCATTTTGCGTGGTCAAGCCGGCTATCTCCTTTATATGCTCATCTTTCAATTCCAGTGATAATATCTCACAGTTAAGCTGTTTGACACTTTTATCTTTCACACCATATAATGTTTCCGCAACGGCAACTTTTGCCTCCGCAGACATGTTAGAATTGATAATGCCGGCCCTTAAATTGATGTCTTCCTTACTTTCTCTGGCTACTGTTTTCTGGAATGACCTGTCTTCTTCGCTCAATCTCCCGACCACCTTACCTATATCTATCGGTACTACATTAGCGATACAACCTGTCATCTCTGAAACTTTTCGTTCAAATTCGGGGGTGTCTTCTTCACTGGCGATGTAAGAGACTTTTCCTTTCTGTTCCTTTCTTGAAGACAATATCTTATTCTGCTTGAGAAAAGTCCGGGTATAATAGGACAGCTCTTTAGCCGTATCCACAATATGAATCTTTCTGCCTGTATGACTTTCCCAAATCTCATGTATCGCCTGCTCAAATACACCATAATGGGTACACCCCAGAATAAGGATATCAATATTTTTCTTTATAAGAGGTTGCAGGTTCGCCTCAATAATAGACCTGTTTCTTTGACTAATAACCTGAGACCTCATTTTGTCAAACTCACTCATGTCAACCATAGTTGCAAACAGAGGTGTTACTACGCTGAATATCTTGACATTTTGACGGTGCTTCCTTATTTCATTTATATAAGCACCGCTCTCTATCGTAGCTTTTGTCGCAACTATCCCTATGCTCTTCACCTCCGCCCCGTTAGCATTCTTAAGCCTAAGCACGGCTTCAACAGCAGGTACAATTGGGCCAAGAACAGGTATGGAGAATTCTTTTTCCATTGTGGCCCTGGCATTGGCATCCATAGTATTGCATAAGAGTACGATTTTAGCGCCCAGGTTGTAAGCCGCTTCCACATATATTCGACAAAGCTGCTCAATTCTCCTGGGAGAACTTCCTCCAAGGCGTCTTGACAAAACACTGATAATAACAACATCTTCACCGGCCAGCTCTTCCAGCTTTGACAAGTGTTCCAGTGAAATTACCGGTGCAATTCCGGTATCCATAACTACGATCTGTCCATTGGGCCTATAGTCCCTGAACGGATGGAGCATTACGGTCAGAAGCCGTTTAACGGCTATAATATCTTTTGCAATGGATGGCATTACCTCATATTTCCGTTCCGTTTTTGATACCGATTGCCTGTAATGTTTACTGACCTTAGAATCCTCAGAGCTTAGCTCTTCCAGCGCCATCTTCCCCCGCCTTGTTGCCCTCCATTCCTTCAGCCACATAATTGCGGAATTGTGATAAGGTGTTTCCTGTATCCCAATTGCGTTATTAATACCCGCAACAACCTTGCTTTCTCCAGTCATCCGGCTATGAACGTTGTTCAACATTTCGATCAAATCTTTTTCCTTAGGCGCCAGCAGTTGTTGTACATACAGTGTATTCAGCGCCTCATCCTCTACCCAGTTTAGTATTTGCTCATTGGTCGTCTCGCCATCCGGTTCCGGCCAGAAGCCATCCGGCCCCATAATGCGGTATTTAACAAGCCGGTTCCCTATCTCCCTTGCGAGCCGTATTGTCTCACTCTTCGTCAAGTTAATAGGTATTGCCTTTATTTCTCCCCCTATATCTTCAATCTCCATAAGCATTATAGCGCTGCTTGCACCACCCAGTTTTATATTATGAAGGGCATGAAACAAACTTTTCTCCACGGCAGATGATTCAACTTCTTCAAGCACAATATTCTCTACGATATCTTTTATTTCTACCAATGAAGATTTCTCGATTCCTTCAGGGAGAGTGACATGCTTTATAAACTTAAGCTCGCCCTGGCCGGGGCCAAATGCCAGATTATGTTGAACCAGGAACAACTTAACTGTTTTTGTGGAATTATCGTCCATATCCAGGTTAATCGTATCAATAAACTTCTGCCTGAGCCCTTCCAACCGTTCAAACAAATGACAATGCTTATTGAAAAAATCCACGTCTTTATCCTGAATAATGAGCTTGACTTTATCTATCCGGCTATGTATTTTCCCTAAAGTGGTTAGTTCAGGAAAATTTTCGCTAATTTGTTGCTTTGTATAATCTATAGACATTCCGCCCCCTGTCCAGACAAATGATAACCTGGAATTCTGTAAGTTTTATTTTTATTTCGCACTTTTCTAGAATTAATTATAAGTTTATTAATGTAATAAAAATAGATCAAAATTTCTATAACATATTGTTGAGGAAATATTTTCTCAAAGTGACAAATGCTTATTACGTTTAAACAATTAAAAACACTTGAAGATTTAAACCCTTGCGAAGGTCTGCAGGAAGCGGTATGGGAATTTAACAAGAACGATATAATACCTCCAAGATTTATGCGGGTATTATGCAAACATGGCGGAGTTGCAATGGGAGCCTTTGATGACAAGACAATGATAGGCTTTGTCTTTGGCGTTCCCGCGATTCATTACGGACGGCCTTCTCAACATTCACATATGCTGGCAGTGTTACCTGAATATCGTAATCATAACGTTGGATATAAATTAAAAACAGCCCAGCGGGAAGAGGCCCTGAACCGTAACATAGATCTCATAACATGGGCATTCGACCCGCTGCAATCCAAGAATGCCCACCTGAATATAAACAAGCTGGGAGTCATTGCCTGTAGCTATGATATAAACCTGTACGGAGAAGAAACTTCCAGTAAACTGCACAGCGGTCTGGGCACGGACCGCCTTCTTGCTGAGTGGTGGCTTGTCAGCGATAAAGTTAAAACTATTATTGACGGGTATGCTCATGACGCGGTAAAAAACCCACCTGCAAAAGGATTGAACATAAATAGAACAGAGCACGATAAACAGGGATTTCTTATTCCTGAAGAACCGGATTTATCACTGACAGATGAAGTGTTGTTACTGGAGATACCGGCTGATATTGACGAAATGAAAGTCGCCAATATTGAAGCCGCACACAAGTGGCGAGAACTTATCCAGAAAGCATTTCTTCACTATTTTAATGCCGGGTATTACGTTAATTCTTTGCAAGTTGAACAAGAAGATAACACTCGACGAGTCTACTATGTGCTGGAACGTCTAACCAAACCGTACATATCAATGACTTCTGATTAAAAGAGCTTCTTTTATAATTTACGCCGTGAAAAAACCGTGTACTTTATTAACAGCAAATTATCACACTAAAAGCTTATCATTTCTTGCAGAACGCAAGTGCATATAAAGATTGAACATATAGAAACGGTATACATTTTGAGACAGGAGTAAATCAATTAACGGAAGACATATTGCAGGAATTCTGGTATAAAGGGCGGTAACGTTTATAATTAATTGAAAGAGGGCAAGCATTATTAATAAATAAAGTAAAAGAGATTTGGTATTTAAATAATCCCCTTAAATCTATTGGTTTTTTTGAAATCAAAAACGCCTATAGATTTTTTTCATTTATAGGCATCTTCATTTTTTTATATCATGTTATGTTTCGGTAGTTAACCATATTATTTTAACAAGTAAGAACAAGTAAAATTTAAGAGAGACAAATGTACAAATTCAGAAAAGAGCCCTGGCAAGAAGAAGGACAATGGCAGGAACAGATTAAAGGCCAGGTCGATACATTAGAGAAGTTGAGTCAATATATAAATACTACTCCCGACGAAGAAGAAGCGATAAAAACATTAAACATGAGATGGGGAACAACGCCATACTATGCATCACTCATGGACAGAGGCAACCCAGATTGCCCTGTTAGAAAAATGATTATCCCTTCAATGAAAGAAAGTGAAAATAAATATGGAATTCCAAATTATTTAGTGATTAAAGAAAATAGAGAGAAAACTGACAGGTTTGGAGAAGATGAAAAAAGACCTGATAGCGTTGCAAGACAGTATATTGACCGGGTCGCGTTTACCATTACAGATGTATGTCCAAGTTATTGCAGATATTGTTTTAGAAGAGAAGCGGTGATTGACAAGGACCTACGCTTACGATTCGATGTTGATGAAGGATTAGAATGGATTAGAAATCACGAAGAAATTCGTGATGTATTACTAACCGGAGGAGATCCATTTATGTTGCCGGATGAGGACATAAAGTATTTAATTGAGAGCCTTAGAAGTATTCCACATCTTGAAATGATTCGGGTCCACACAAAGATGCCAATTACCTGCCCACATCGAGTAACAGAAAATCTTCTTGATATATTAGGGCAAGAACATGATATTCCAATCTGGATCAATGTCCACATTTGTCATCCAAAAGAAATTACGGAGAAAGTAAAGAAAGTGGTCTGGGATCTACTTCATACAGGCATCAACGTCGGAAATCAAGGTGTAGTGCTGAAGGGCATAAATGATGATGTCGAAACATTCCAAAAACTTCACCAGAAACTTCTATCTGTTAGAATAAGGCCATATTACATGTTCCACTGCCAACTGGCACCCGGCGTAGACCACTTCCGCGCTCCAGTGGAAAAGGGCGCTGAGTTAATTAGAGATGGAATACGCGGCCATACATCCGGATTAGCACAGCCGATGTATGCTGTCTCTACGAAAGTTGGAAAAATTCCATTAATGCCTGATTATTATATACAAAGTAATGGCGGGAAACAGTACAAACTACAAAACTATAAGGGTGAAACTCTTTACATCCCTTATATCCCGGAGGATTAATCCACTTACCCGTGACTTACATAACCAGATTTGCGACCCAAAAGCACCTTGCGTCCACAATTACCATAAGAATCAATCAGTGTGTATTCTCTGACGGTATGTAATATGACAACTGTTCATCTCGATAGATAATAACTCTATCCGGATTTTTTTATACAGTTGTTTTGCCAGGTTGTGAGGAGGAAAAACGGTATCCACCTCAACAGCATGTGTGTTAATAATTTTTCGCCAGTCCAGATATTGATTACGGCTTGGAACATCCTCGCTCATCACATCATTCCTTGATGGAAACAACAGCCGGCATTAAGGCCGACTCCAAGAAGAAACAAAATAATTAAGATTTTTTTTGCATCAAAATAATTTTCATAAGGTTTATACGGCAAAAAATATAGTGTACTATTAAATGAAGTATAGCCCCATGAAGTTATCAAAGCCCGTAACGCAACCAAATTGGCAATACGGTGTTAATATGCATCATGAATTTCCACAAACCAACACTTTCCTCACGGTTACCATATGGATCTGTAGTTTGTTCTGGAAAAGCAATACCAACGCCAAATAAGCCAGGAGCGATTATGCCATTATAAACATTATGTTGAAGCTCTGCCATCCCTGCAACTTTTACAACCCTTGGATGAAAACCAACAGCATATATTACACGATCACAGTCACCTAAATAAGTTCTAATATTTCGTTTTGTAGCCTGATAACGATATAGATTCTCTGGCATCTTGCCCAGAATATTCTCTCGTGCCCAATCTGCAGTAGTACCTTTTAATCCTGTATTATCAAACAAGGTCCAATCCCCCATAGGTAGCGCAAATTTTAATGGGCTCTGATAGAAATTCACAATGCGGCTGACGCCCAGTTCTACAAGATAACGTATAATAATTATTGCAGAGTGTGATGAGCCAAACACCACCACGCTATTTACATTTTCACAACATTGTTTTAGATGACTGTAATTTAATGCATCTTCTAAAATAATTTCTTTTACATTTTTATGACGTATGCGATCAGGTTCCGCGCCAACAGCAAGTATGACATTAGCAACCTTAAATTTATGCCTGTCTACGGTAATCTCCCAGCAACGATTATTAACAGCCAGACAGCTCACCACACCTTGATAAGTCGCAACATGCTGCAAAAGGTGATTGCTGATCCATTGCAAAGGTTTGATAATATTCATTAATTTGCAAGTAAGATGAGGATCAATTTTTTCAATCTGAAAATGTTGTATACGTTCATCAAATTTGAAAGCACGACATTCATTGAGGAAATCAAGAAACAGTTGCACGGTAGTATTGCTGGAAACGTCATGCCATTTAGTCCCTAAATCACCTACCTTGAATTTATCATCAATCCATAAAATTTTCTGAGCAGGTATATCATGGTCCAGCAGTTTACCAACTGCAGCAATCCCTGCAGGGCCCGCACCAATTACACACCATTCAAAATTTTTCTTATTGCCAGCCACTGTAAATAAATTTGTGAGGAATGATTCACAAGTCTATACCTTAACGCTATCACCCTCACCGGTTCCAAAAATAACAGAGCGTTGATAAATGAGGTAACGGTTTCAATATGTGTAAAAAAAGCGGTGTTCTAAAGATAAACTAAGCAGAAGTCGCCATTAGTTACCGTGGAATGTGGATATATCCACAGTTTTCATTTCAATATCCGGAGGAATTGTAAACTTTCCCTCAGGAATAGAAACACGTTCTTCTATTTCTGTTGCAACCGTGGTCGACCTCGAAAATCCAGGACCGGATATTTTCTTCAGAACAATCCCATTCCATGTACAGGTTTTGATACCGGTATATTGTTCTTCCCAGACTACGCAGGGCTTACCGATAATCCTTTCGATTTCTATTTTTCTTCCACCTGCGTTTATATTCTTATTTTCTTCAATTTTCTCTCGTTCCCTTCTCGTTTGTCCAATAGACTCCTTATACCTGGGATTCTTCATCCTTATTCCTGTCCTTGTGTTAAGATCTACGTTGTTTATCCATTGACCATTCTCTTCCAAAAGGATTAAGGTATTTCTAGTCACCGTTACTCCCCCTAAATCCATGGTTGTTGTTATATATTTTGCCTCCCGGCTTCCCCAGTCATCATAGTAAAGAACTTCAGACCCTGTTATAGTAGCGCCGTAAATTTCGTATTTAATAATTCCGGTTTTTGACTTTGGATAGCGGTTATAGGTGCTTGTGGCAAAGCCAGCATTTACACAGGTAATAACGAACACTAAAAAGCAAATGCTGGAATTCAGTATCTTCATACAATTACGCCCATTAATTCTTTCACAATAAATTTGCCATGCTTCTAAATCCTTTACAACCTGGCATACAGCAGAAACGAAATGCATGATCTTGACGCTCACATTTTATAAAGGAGAATACTGAAAAACATAACAATTTCTTCTTAAGATTTCCAGTCTCAAATCCAATTAGTCTTCAACACCATCTACATATTAAGTGTAAAATAAATTTTCTGTTTTTTCCATTAGAATTACTCAACATGATTTTCAGCCGGTATATAAAAACTCAAATGTCCATCTCTATAAATAATTACTCTGTCCGGATTTTCTTTATAAAGTTGCTTTGCCAGGTTGTGAGGATGCCAAACCGTATCCACCTTAACAATGTCCTCCGCAAAACGATGAAGAAATTTAGCAACCGAAAATCCACACAGCCCACCCATCGCATTTGTACTAAAGCGGCCTTTAGGGTGTGAACGTTTAGTTCCATATCGAAGAATAGTCCAGATTTCTTCCGCCTGCTCATCTGGAATATTAAACTCAAAAATCTCAACAGCATGCGTGTCAATACGTTTCCGCCAATCCAGATATTGGTTAAGATCGGGAACTTTTTCAACAAGCACATCATTCTCACGCACAGGCCCCTCTTTGACAAGGGCATCATAACGCCTATGCCTTCGTGCCTGACCCGCATAATGGTGATCAGCAGCAAAACCACCCGCCGGATCCCAGAAAACAGGCCCTTTTGTCCGGCTGTATACACGCAAGGTAGTATGCACACAAGACACTCCACGATACATAACCATTACATGGAGTTTTGCCTGTTCAGGACTATCCTCCAGGCTTTTCGCGTTGCATTCTTTACCATACCAGGCATTAGGTAACATAGGAGGATTTGAACGATGGTAACAACAGCCTGCTTGAAGACTAATTCCGAAAACAAATAAAACAAATATAATATTTTTTTTAAGCATCAGAATAAATTCTTTTAAGGTTTATCCGGCAAGTAACACACTTTACTATTTGAATGTAATATTTCCAGAAAATTATTTATTTTTGCCATACACTCCGCTTCCCTGAATCAAAAAAAGTATTTGAAAACATATAATATTTCCTTATTTTTACCTAGCTGATATACTCTGATTGTAGAAGTAGGTAACTAATTTCTTTATAAAGGGTAAATAATATTAAGATCGAACGACTGGAAATACGGGAAATCAACCTGCCGCTTGTTCATTATTTTGAAACCAGCTTCGGAAGGACTGAAAAACGCCGTATACTTTTAACAAAGATTTTCTATAACGGTGCTGTTGGTTATGGTGAATGCACAACCGGAGAAAAACCTTTTTTCTCGCACGAGACTATTGACACTGCCTGGGTTATCATAAAAGAGGTGTTGGCACCAATTGCAATTGGAAAAGAATGGACGGCGCCTTCGGAGGTTGGTCAATGGTTCAATCAGATACGAGGACACCAGATGGCACGCGCGGCAGTAGAAAATGCCTGCTGGGATATGGCTGCCAGAGTCAATAATATAGCCCTGCATAAATTACTGGGCGGAACACGCAAGGAAATCTCCTGTGGCGTATCTATCGGCATACAGGACAGCCCTGAACAGCTGTTGGACAAAATCAGGATTGAAGTCGAAGCCGGTTACCGGCGGATCAAGATCAAGATCAAGCCGGGCTGGGATTATGATATTCTCAAACTTGTCCGTCAATCTTTCCCTGATATCACTCTCTCTGTAGATGCTAACTCTGCATATACTCTCGCTGACGTCAACCTGTTAAAGAGTTTAGACGAATTCAATCTCCTGATGATCGAGCAACCATTAAGCCATGATGATATTGTTGACCACTCACATTTACAAAAACAGATTAATACGGACATTTGTCTCGATGAACCGATTACGTCCCTCGATAAAACCCGCAAAGCAATTGAAATGAAAAGCGGCAGGATTATCAACATAAAGCTGGGGCGTGTGGGCGGCTTCAGTGAAGCCATTAAGATCCACAACCTCTGCTATGAACACAATATTCCGGTTTGGTGCGGAGGAATGCTGGAGGCCGGTATTGGACGTTCCCATAATATAGCAATGTCCACACTTTCCGGTTTCAGCCTGCCGGGTGACGTATCGGCAAGCAAACGATATTTTAAAGAAGACATCATCGACCCGCCCGTTGCAGTCAGCAAGGATGGATTTATCAAAATATCTCAAATACCCGGCACCGGATATGAGCCAAAGGAGGAATATATCGAAAAGATTACCGTAAGGAAAGAGATGTTCTCGATGTAGGATATTATTACTTTGTAAAACTTTCTTTTATTAGAAAATAATCATTGTATTATTTTGACACCATAACTATATTATGAATTAAATGTAAAGAGTTGAAGCTAACGTTGCAGCATTAACAAAATTTTGAAAGATTATATTATAATAAATTTATGCAAAACAGTTCTTTTACACATCCGAAAATGGTAAAATTGGCCAGAGTTCTGATTATTATAGTAATCGTATGGATAGTTGCGGATTTTTTTGGTATAAAGCCTACAAGTTTTTTCCAACCAAAAGTTGGAATGCGCCCGGTGACACAGCCTATTGGGGATTTAGGAACAGATGAAAGAACCAATATTGAGATCTTTGAACGAGTTTCTCCTTCTGTCACATACATAACCAACAAGAGACTCCAGAGAGATTATTTTTCGTTTAACGTTATGGAGATACCCCAGGGAACCGGCTCAGGTTTCCTGTGGGATAATAAGGGACATGTAGTAACAAATTTCCATGTTATCTATGAGGCTGATGAAATAGAGGTCAGGCTGCAGGACGGAAAAAGCTACGATGCCGATGTAGTTGGGGCAGACCCTGACCATGACCTGGTAGTGTTACAAATCAATGCCACAAATCTTAATTTTTCACCAGTGATGATCGGAAGTTCTAGCGATTTGCGGGTGGGTCAAAAGGTACTGGCAATTGGAAACCCATTTGGACTGGATTCCACCTTGACTACCGGCGTTATCAGCGCTCTGGGCAGAACAATCCAGTCTATGACCAAAAGATATATTCACGATGTAGTCCAGACAGACGCTGCCATAAACCCGGGGAATTCGGGAGGACCTCTTCTGGATTCATTCGGCAGATTGATTGGTGTAAACACGGCCATTGTAAGTCCCAGTGGTACATATTCCGGAGTTGGATTTGCGGTACCTGTGGATACGGTAAATCGGGTTGTCACGAAACTGATTAATCATGGAAAGGTAGGACGTCCGGGATTTGGTATTTCACTTATTCCGGAACATATTATGTCCAGAATAGGGATAGAAGGTGTGGGAATACTAGAAGTATTCAAGGGAAGCTCCGCAGAAGAGGTCGGGCTGAGGGCAGTGAAACGCTTATCGAATGGTCGTATAGAAATGGGAGACATAATAATCGAAGTTGACGGGTCAAAGATAATAAAAAGTTCCGACTTCTTCAGAATTCTGGATAAACACGAAGTTGGAGACGAAGTAGATATTATAATTCTCAGAGAAAATGTTAAAAAATCTATGCGAATAGTCATTCAGTCAGTTAATTGATTTTTCTACAGGAGATGATATGCCTGATGTAATCGCTAATACAAGAGGTTATCTGAATTCTGTCAGAATTGTTTGTTTCGCAGCCTGTAATAGATAATAAACCTTGTTGATGCCGAATTATGGATATACTAAAGGTTGAGGACTACCTGAAAGACTTGAATACAGAAATATGGAAACAGCCGGTCTATTTACGGAAGCAAAAACTCTTTAAAGCGATTACTCTAGAATCCACTTAATGGAAGTGTTACCATCCAGCAAGATGATGTGTTATAGAAAAACGTAAATATGATAGGCATTGCTATTTATATTTATATTTATTACAGAGAGATTCCAGCATACAATACAACTTTCACCTCCCACTCTTTGTCCTTGACAAACTACTTTAATAATTGTAGATTAAGCGTGTCCTTATCAGACTAAAATCACATCTGTTGTAGTTTACAAACCCACAGCTTTGTTATTAGATATTGTATTTTGCTAAGTAATATTCAAGGCAAAGTATATCTATCATGCTTTATCCTAACAGGAGTTATATAGAAATTAATTTTAGATAAGAGCATCAAAAAATATGGAAGAAAAGAGTAACATAACTCAAAAAAAGGAAATCATTAATGGAAAAGATGGCTCAGCGATGGTTTATATTCCTGCAGGAATTTTTTTGATGGGGAATGAAAAAAGTTCTGTAAATGTTGATGCATTTTACATCGATAAGTATCCAATAACGAATAATCAATACAAAAAGTTTATAGCAGAAACAAATTATGTTGAGCCGGCTTTCTGGAAAAATATAAAATTTAACAACCCGGATCAGCCTGTGGTTGGTGTAAACTGGGATGATGCTGTTGCTTATGCGAATTGGGCGGGGAAAAGATTGCCAGAAGAGAAAGAATGGGAAAAGGCCTCCAGAGGTACAGATGGAAGAGAATATCCATGGGGAAATATAAAACCAGATCAAAGCCTGGCTGTTTTTGATTTAGAAATTTCAAAAGGTGCTCCCACAAATGTCGGAACTCATCCTTCAGGAGTTAGCCCTTTTGGTTGTTATGATATGTTAGGGAATATCTGGGAATGGTGCCAGGAATGGTATACTGAGGGAAAATATCGTGTGGTTCGTGGAGGTTCGTGGATAAATCACCTGAATATTTTGAGCTGTGCTTATAGAAGTTGCAGTGTCCCGGTTGGTAAGGACAACAATGTTGGTTTTCGTTGCGTTAAAGACTCAGCATAGTAATAGCAAGGTAGAGAAAACAATGATGAAGGATCTAGCATTTTGCAGATTATTATAATGCCTTGTCAATTGTTCTCAAAAATATTCCAGGAATGTGAAAAGTCGAAATCTCCTTCAAGTTTAAATTTTTCATCAAATTCTGAATAAAAGTCATACAGATCCTTAAAGTCATCTACAGAATCTGTTTCTGTCTTACCCATTAATCCGCTATCTACCAGATTAAAAACTATTTCCCCAAAATCACCACTTTTAGTTATACCCCACTGCTCTAAAACAATCCTTGTCATATATCCAAACTTCTCCATAGCAAATCGTTTGATCCCTTCTGAGAGTTCCTGTCCGGTTACATGACGTTCTTCCTCTTTTGAACTATTGTATTTTTTGCCGAGATGAGAAGCAGTATAATCGAGTGCCTCAAAAATGAATTGATATGATTGCATTGAATAACGGCAATCTTTGTTAACTACCTTCTGAAGCTTTTTCCATGTATCATGTACGTTCTTTTTACTCATATTTCTTCTTTATACCAGATCTATTAATAGAAATTGATTCCATTATTACCTACTAATTTACTATAGGATGTTCAAACTTTGGAAATATCGGAGATCCTTTACACACCTTGGTACCAGGACGCATTCCACCCCACGTAAAATCACTTTCAACAGGTTCTTCTCCTGAAGATAACCCCAACTGATTGTACATCTCCGCTGCCACATTTGGCATAAATGGCAAAATAAATGAAGAAATTATTCTAATAGATTCGGCAAGATTGTATAGGACTTCATTAAGCTTGTTTCTCTCACTTAATTCTTTCGCCAATACCCATGGCTTTGAAATTTCCACATATCTATTGACCAGCCCGATGTAGTCCCATATTGACTCTAACGCTCTACTAAATTGCAGGTTGCTCATTGCATGATCAACTTCGTCGTTTAGTTTTGCAGATCTCTCAATTAATTCTTTCCCTTCCATTGATAACGAACCCTCATGTTCCGGCACTATACCATCACAATATTTTTCAATCATAGTTAGTGTCCTATGGAGAAGATTTCCGAGATCATTTCCCAAGTCACAATTAATCCTGTTAACCATAGCTTCGTAAGAAAAATTACCATCCAGCCCAAACGGAACTTCTCTCAGCAAGAAGTATCTATACGCATCTACACCATAAGTTTCCGTTATCTCAATAGGATCAATTGCGTTACCTAATGATTTTGATATTTTTTTGCCTTCAAGCGTCCACCAGCCATGAGCAAATACTTGATAAGGCACTTCTATTCCCAATGACATCAACATTGCCGGCCATATAACGCCATGAAACCATAAAATTTCTTTACCTATTATGTGTACATTGGCAGGCCAGTATTTCTTTAGCTTTGCAGAGTCATCTAGCCCTAAAGCCGTTATATAATTGAAAAGAGCATCGACCCACACATAGATTGTATGCTCATCGTCCATTGGAACATGTACACCCCATTCAACCGCCGCTCTGCTCACACTAATATCATCGATACCACCTACTATTCTTCTGTACAATTCATTTCTTCGCGACTCCGGTTTAATAAAATCAGGGTGTTTTTCAAAATATTCTAGAAGCAGATCTTGATATTTTGACAATCTAAAAAAATAATTTTTTTCTCTTATTTTTTCAACAGAGCGTCCGCATTCCGGGCAGTTGTTTGAAGACAACTGCATTGAAGTCCAGAAACTTTCACATGGAATACAGTACCATCCTTCATACTCTCCTAAATAGATGTCTCCATTTTCATACATTTTCTCAAATGCATTTTGTACTTGTTTTACATGGCGATCCTCTGTCGTTCTAATAAAGTCATCATTAGAGATATCAAGGATTCGCCATAAATTCTGAAACCTCTCTACCATCCTGTCTGCCAATTCAATAGGATTCTCATTATTAAGTTTGGCAGCTTTTTCTATCTTCTGACCGTGCTCATCGGTTCCCGTTAAGAAGAAAACATCGTAATCCCTCATTCTTTTATATCTTGCTAAAGTATCAGCGGCTATTGTGGTGTACGAATGACCTATATGAGGGATATCATTCACATAATAAATTGGCGTGGTTATATAAAATGTTTTTTTACCCACTATGCTTCCCACAACCAGACTCGGCTCCAGAGCCACACCCTTTTCCAGCACCGGTTCTCGCCCCTCTCACTTGCTCTAAAATTTCATTTTTATTTACAACAATCATTTTTTTATCTTTCGATATCATCGTTATTTTTTGTTGTAAGATATCAAAATCTACTACTTCACCAACACCTTTAGTAGTAGCTATTAACGTCCCTTTTTTTGGAAGCTTGTGTTTCATCTCTTCATATGCATCATCTTCATACCTCAGACAACACATTAATCTGCCACATCTACCAGAAATTTTCGACGGATCAAGCGTCGCTTTCTGGTTTTTGGCCATCTTCATAGTAACCGGTTCCAGATTCTTCAGGAATGTCCTGCAACAAAGTTCTCTACCACAGTGTTGATATTCAGCTAACAACTTAGCTTCATCTCGAACACCGATTTGCTTCATCTCAATCCGAGATTTGTACTTCTTCGCCAAATCCTTAACCAATTCTCTAAAGTCAACCCGTCCTTTAGCCAGGAAGTAAAATATTATTTTTTTACTCCCCAGAAGATGCTCCACACTGGCAAGTTTCATTGGAAGATTATGTTCTTTTATCTTTTCCTGACAAAAACTATATTCTGAAGGGATTGTTTTTTCTTCAATTTCTTCTTGTTGTTTCTCTTCCTCTTCAGTTACCCTGTGCAACACCTCACCCATTCCGGGAGTATCAGTTTCGCCATTCAACTCCAACGGCGGTGAAATAACTATACCAAATTCCACACCACGAGCAGATCGAATTACAACCTTATCACCTTTTCTCAAATCGACGTCTTGAGTAAAAACATTTTCGACATTTTTTAAAATACCATATCTCACCGTCACTTGATATCGCATAGGCATTTACCAGTATTTTACACAAAATAGAAAGGTTAAACTGCTGCCAAAACTAACATAATGAAATTAGATTGTCAAGTTCATCCATATGTACACAGTATGCATTTTTCGGATGTGGAAGATTGGTTATATACTACATTAAAAGTAAGAGCCCAAAACATCCTATAGCACACTTTGTTACAACGACAGAGGAAGAGAACGTTGACAAAATTCCTTATATTATTTCAAACCATACTTTTCGAGTTTTCTATAAAGCGTTCTTTCACCAATCCCCAGTATCTTTGCTGTCTCTCCTCTATTTCCACCCACATATGCCAGTGTATTCTTCATCAGTTCTTTTTCCATTTCATCCAATGTTACTCCCACTGGGAAAACTGGGCCTGTTAAAGCCGCCCTATTACGCTTATAAATATGCTCTGGTATATCATTCATTTCAAGCACTCCGGTTTGATTAAAAACAATCATACTTTCAATACAATTCCTGAGCTCTCTTATATTTCCAGGCCAATCATACCGAAAAAGAATTTTCCTGGCGTCCGAGGTTATATCTTTAATATTCTTACCGTTTTTCTTAGAAAACTCCTTAATAAAAGAATCCATCAACAAGAAAATATCTTCCTGCCTCTCTCTTAAGGGTGGCAGCCTCAGGCATATAACATTAAACCTGAAATACAAATCTTCTCTAAATTTACCCTCTTTTACCAACTCTCCCAAATCCTTATTGGTAGCCGCTATAATCCTTACGTCTATCTTTACCGATTCATTACTACCAATACGTACAATTCTTCCGTCTTCTATTAATCTTAAAAGTTTTGCTTGTGTTGTCAGAGGCATGTCACCAACTTCATCCAGGAACAGAGAGCCATTGTTTGCATACTCAAATTTCCCTTTCCTCTGATACAAAGCCCCTGTAAATGCTCCTTTTTCGTGCCCAAATAACTCACTTTCAAGAAGAGATTCTGAAATTGCAGCGGAGTTTAACTCTACAAAAGGATGATTTTTGCGTGGTCCGTTGTAATGGATTGCCCTGGCTATTAATTCTTTCCCTGTACCGCTTTCTCCCACTACCAAAACTGTCGCGGTTGTTGACGCAATCTGTTTTAATATATTAAAAATTTTATGCATTTGCTGGCTATTACCTATAATACCGTCAAAACCAAATTTTTCTTCAAGCTGTTTATGCAATTCTATATTACTTCTTACTATGTTTTGCTTCTCAACAACTTTATCCACAACGGCTCTTAAATGGTCTATATTTATCGGTTTTAAAAGATATGTCGCCGCTCCCTTTTGCATTGCAGTAACTGAGGTTTCAACGCTACCATGGCCAGTTATTAAAATAACTTCTGTTTCCGGTGAATTCTCTTTTGTTTCCCTTAAAATCCTCATCCCATCTATCTCTTGCATAACCAAATCCGTAATCACGACATCGATCCCGTCTCTTCTAATTATATCAAGTACATTATTACCACTCACAGCGGTTGAACATGTATATCCGACTTTTCTCAAGCTTTCTGCTATAGCGTCAGCCTGCTCTTTTTCATCGTCAATTATTAAAATGTTTGCATTCATTACAATATCACTTTTCTTTAGATTTGCTAACAGGAAGCTTAATTAAAAAACTGCTTCCTTTACCATCTTCACTACGTATGTCTATTGTACCTTTGTTTTCTTCGATAATTCTTTTAGCAGTCGGCAACCCGAGACCGGTTCCTGTTTTTTTTGTTGAAAAATACACTTGAAATATTTTATCAATTTTGTCTTTTTGGATTCCAACACCGGTATCTGTAATATCGATAAAAACATTCTCGCCATTTTGATAAGTTCTTACTATAAGCTCTCCACCATTTGGCATCGCCTGTTGGGCATTAAGAATTACGTTTAGCAAGGCTTGTTTTATTGCGCTACTGTCCAAATTACATTTCGACAATTTTGTATCAAAACTTTTAAGAACTCTGATAGAATTCTGCATAGCTTCAGGACCAATAAAATCCAGCACACTTTCTATAATCCCATTAATATCACATTCCTCAAAGTGAAGTACAGGCCTCTTGGCAAATCTCAAAAAATCGCTAAGAATACTATCTAATCTACAGACTTCCTTCTGTAGCAGTTGAACCCTGCTCGACATTTTTGCATCTTTCGCTGAGTTTCGATCTTGTAAATCTTCATTAAGCAGTTGCAAATTAATGCTTATAGAGTTTAAAGGATTCTTAATTTCATGCACTAAACCGGCAGCCAACGTATTAAGATAATTTAATTCTCCGGAATCAAAATCATTCTTTGACATACTTTCCAGACCATTAGAATATACTCAAAAAAAAATAAGCCAGGAAAGCATATAAATCTACTCTCCTGGCTTTAATTTATTAATAAGCGGAAACAAGTTGTAATATTATCCAACTATTCATGTACTAGCTTTAGCAGCAATTTCATCCGTAAGAGCAGCTTTTCTGCTGAGCTTCAGTCTTTTCTGATCATCTATACCTATCAGTTTTACTTTAACTTCGTCACCCATTTTTACCACATCTTCCACTTTCTCAATATAATCATTAGAAAGCTCGGAAATATGCACCAGACCTTCTTTGCCCGGCATTATTTCAACAAATACGCCATACTCTTTTACGGAAACGATTTTACCATTGTATATTTTCCCTACTTCAGCATCATCTGTAAGCCCCCTAATATAGGTCTTAGCAAGTTCTACTGATTCAAGAGTAGCCGCTGAAATTATTATTGTCCCATCTTCTTCTATTTCTATTCGTGACGATGATTCCTCTTGTATCTTCTTGATATTTTTGCCACCAGGGCCTATAACCAATCCGATCTTATCCGGATTTATTTTAATTTTAACGAGCTTCGGAGCATAAATCGAAATCTCGCTTCGAGGTTTCTCAATGGCGGCTTGCATTTCCTTCAAAATATGCATCCTGCCTTCTTTCGCCTGAGCAAGCGCGTCTCTCATAATTTGCTCACTTATACCGGTTATCTTCAAGTCCATCTGAAGGGCAGTAATACCAATCTCTGTTCCAGCGACTTTAAAGTCCATTGCACCCAGATGATCCTCATCACCTAAAATATCGGATAGTATTCGAATTTCCTCGCCCTCTTTTATCAACCCCATTGCTATCCCGGCAACTGGCCGTTTCATCGGAATACCAGCATCCATCATGCAAAGCGTACCACCACAAACAGTAGCCATTGAAGACGATCCATTAGATTCGAGAATATCGGATACTATTCGTATTGTATAAGGGAAATCTTCAAATGCAGGAACCATCGGTTCCAAGGCCTTTTCAGCTAAAGTACCATGGCCAATTTCCCGTCTACCCGGCCCACGAATTGGTTTCGCTTCGCCGACACAAAATGGCGGAAAATTATAATCCAACATAAACTTCTTTGTATATCCATCTACCAAGCCATCTACACGCTGGTCATCCATTGCCGTTCCGAGCGTAGCGACTACGAGTGCCTGGGTTTCTCCCCTGGTAAACAGGGCAGATCCATGAGTTCGCGGCAAGAAACTAACCTTACTCGTAATTGGCCTTATATCAGTGAGACCTCTACCGTCAAGTCTCTTTTTCTCATTAATAATTTGTTCCTGCACTGCTCGTTCTACAAGCACTCCATAAATTTCCTTAGCCTTATTCTTTTTATCTTCGTCATCTGCATCAGTACAATATTCTTCAATAAATTTACCACGCGCTTCTTTTAACGCCTTTTTACGGGCAAGCTTCCCTTTGACTACAGATTGCACCTTAATCTCTTCATAGACCCTGGCCTTTATGTCATCATAAAGTTCGGAATCTATTGTTGGAGCCGCATGTATCTGTTTTTCCTTCCCGCATAGTGAAACCAATTTTTTTTGCATCTGCACAATCTTTTTGATTTCTTCAAAACCGAACATTATTGCATCAACAAACTTATCCTCAGAAACCTCCTTGCCGGAAGATTCTACCATCATTACCGCTTCTTCCGTTCCCGAAACAACCAAGTTTATACTACTGGTTGCAAGTTCTGAATTTTTAGGATTAATTACAAATTCATCATTTATTAAACCAACTCTCACTGAACCGGTAGGGCCATTAAACGGCATACCGGATAACGATACTGCAGCAGAGGCACCTACCATAGAAATAACATCAGGATCGGTTTCTTTATCAGCAGATAAGACTACCGACATTACCTGCACCTCATTTGTATATCCTTTTGGGAAAAGGGGACGCATTGGCCTGTCTGTCATCCTCATTGTTAATATTTCCTTGTTTGAGGGTCTGCTTTCTCGCTTAAAAAACCCACCAGGAAATTTTCCGACTGCGTACGTTTTCTCTCTATAATCGACCGTCATCGGGAGGAAGTCACCACCCTTCGGATCGCCACATACCGCTGTGGACAAAACGACTGTATCGCCATAACGGACTATAACAGAGCCATCCGCCTGCGTTGCAACTTCGCCGGACTCAATGCTCATAACCACTCCACCAACCGTCTCTTCAACTATATTTTTCACTGTAAAATCCTTTCACCAACCTATTTAACGACGTATGCCCAACTTCTTTATCAGGCTCTTATAACCTTCTTCATTTTTTCTAGTAAGATATTTCAGCAATCTAGCCCTTTTACCAACCATCATAAGTAATCCACGCCTGGACGTATGATCCTTTTTGTGTTCTTTAAGATGATCACTCAGATGTTTTATCCGTTCCGTCAACAAAGCAACTTGTACTTCCGGAGAACCCGTATCGGTATCATGAACTTTATTACCAGTAATTATTTCTGTTTTCAGACCTTTTTCTATTCCCATATCAATCTCCTTAAATATATAGTATCGCATAATATATCACAACGGTTTTTGAATTTCCAACAAAAACTTAGTCATTACCCTGAATGGCTTTAGCCTTTGATACCGCCGCACTAATATGCAATTCAGATTTCTCTCTGGTTTCTACGAAAAACGTGGCAATTATAATATTATCAACACAAGCTATACTGCTGAATCTACCCTTCAAATCCTCAAATGTATGCAACCCATTAGTTTTCAGATCCTTTTCTCCCCACGATTCTCTCAATTCAACGAAATTATTGAACGATTCCACCGCAACGTGCTTATTGGTATATTTAACTATCAGCAGCTTGAAAGGCGAGCGGCTTTTAACCGATTTATAATCAGCAACTACCGCATCTGTTTGTTCGCTGAGGTTAAACACATTTTTATCAATGAACCTGTCTGAAATGTATAGATTATCCAGGATTATCTTTTTATGAAAATACCTTGAACTTACTTGGACGTATCCATCCTCAGGCAAATATCCCAAAATAACCGGTAAACGTGCTTTACCGGAAGGGAGATTGTCTACGATGGAAGTACCGACAAAAGTTACATCATCAGGATTGATACTGCCGCTGTATGGTTCAATACCTATGAAATACTTATCTTTCCATACCCACAAATAATTTTCATATAGCGAGGCTTCATTTCCAATATTTATGCCTTGCCCCGCTCTGTCTTTTGCAAATATACCGTAGGCATCGTCAGAGTTACCAAATTCCCAGATATTAACTTTAACAGAATTATCAGTATTGCTTTTAATATATGTAGCGGTTGACACTTGTATAAATGAATAAGACAGATAAACTTCTGCACCGCCATTCATATATTCAAAAAGTTTGTCTTTGCCCGCATATACGCTAGTCCTTTCT